>NZ_CEEDBP010000027.1:0-84576 GCF_979252845.1 Belnapia sp. AC561 | reverse complement strand
GGGCCCCGGCACCCGTCGCGGCCCGGGCCCCGGTCGCGGCCGCCCCCTCGCCCAGCTATGCTGGCCAGCTGATGCGGGCGCTGGAACGGCATCGCCGCTACCCCGACGAGGCCCGCTGGCGCCGTGTCGAAGGCGTCGCGCTGCTGCGCTTCCGCATGGCCCGCGACGGCACCGTGACCGGCTACCGGATCGAACGCAGCACTGGCGATGCCTCCCTGGATCAGGCGGTGCAGACCATGATCCAGAATGCCTCCCCCCTGCCCGCCCCGCCGGACGACCTGCCCGGCAACCCGGTGGAGCTGACCGTGCCGGTGCGTTTCACCTTGCGGTGATCACCCCCGTGAATGATGTCTGATCGCCGCGAGGTGAGGCTGGTGGCGCCGAATTCACCCGGCGCCCTGGCGGCGGACAGGGGACCGATGCCAATCTCCGACGTTGAGAGCCACAAGCGTGGCAAACCAACGAGGTCGGATATCACCATGGCGCATACCAGTCTCCACCGCGGCGGCCCGGTCGTCCGGATCGACCGGCAGGACCCGGAAGCCCACCGGTCGGGCCCCGATGCCGGTGCGGCGCAGCAGGAGATCATGCCCGTCATCGACGCCCTGCTCGCGGTCGGCGACGGACTGGAACACGACAAGCTGGACGCCGCCTGGGTCGAGCTCGACAATGCCGAGTTGGAGCTGCGCTGCCAGGAAGGCCGCGCGATGTCGCCGCAGCCGGCCCTGGGCAAGGCGCTCGGCGCCGTGGAACGGGCGCGCGAGAACATGGCCATGGCGGACGTCGGCCGTGCCTCGGCCGATATCGAACAGGCGATCAGCGCGCTCCGCCGCCTCTAGCGGCCTAGCCGCCGACCGGCCCGCCCGCCACCCGTGCGATGCCCGCCAGCACGCTGCGTGGCGGCACCCCGGCCTGGAATTCCGGCCAGCGCGTCCCTGGGCGGTCGAAGCTCGCGCCGGGTTCCGCCCCGGGATGGCGGATTGTGGTGAACAGCGATTCCCCATCCGGCGTGAAGGCCGCCCCCCCGACCGAGGCGCCACGCGGCGCTCCGTAGATCGGCAGCGGCACGCCGCGGCCCGGCCCGGCGAGGTCACAGGCGAAAAGCCCCTCCGCCTGCGCCCCGATGCGGCCGCCGCGGTCGGTGCCGATCCAGGCCCGGCCGCGCCCATCCACCGTCACCGTATCCGGATTCTCCGGCCAGGCACTGCCCGGCGGCAGTCCGGCACCGCCATATTGCGCCTGTGGGCTGCGCGGATCGCCGGCCGCGAACAGCAGCCGTGCCGTTGCGCCGCTTGACGCATCATCGCCATTGGCGGCCGAAAGCTCAATCACATGGCCCGCCGGCCGGGCCGGGCTGCCATGACAGGCCAGCAGCAGCCGCGGCCCCATCGGGTCCAGCCCCAACCCTGCCGGCGAGTCGAGCGGGCTGCCGCCCGCCTGCTGCGCCATCGCCAGCGGTGCCGCGGAAGCGCCGTCCGGCAGCGTCAGCCAGGTCACCCGGTCGCCGTCCAGCCGCGCCACCGAAAGGGTGCCGCGGTCCAGGCCATCCTCGGCGGTGGCAAGGCCGGCCGAGACGAAGCGGAACAGGAAGCCGCCGACCCGCCGGTCCGTCATATAGACCACCGCCCGGCCGTCCCGCCCCAGGGTCGCCGCCACGTCGCCATGGGCGAAGCGACCCAGCGCGCCCCGCTTCACCGGCACGGACTGCGGGTCGAAGGGGTTCAGCTCGGCGACATAGCCGAAGCCGCTGCCATCGGCGAAGGCCGGGTCCAGCCCGCCGAGCCTGCCCTGCCAGAAGGCCGGATCGCCTTCCGCCAGCAGCAGCGTGCCCCAGGGCGTCACGCAGCCGCCGACCAGGCCGAGCAGCCCGCGCACCGCGCCGACGGCCCCGCCGGTCACCCGGCACAGGGTCGAGCCACCCAGCCGCCGGCTCTGGTAGCCGCCGTCCACCACCACCCAGCGGCCGCCCTGCTTCTCGATGTTCAGCAGCGAGGCGCCCTGCATCGCCGCCGCCGCGGCAGGCTGGTCGGCCCCGCCGGGGAAGGCCATGCGGGGATCCACCGTCGGATGCACCACCGCCAGGATGGCGCGCGGCACGCCATCGCTGGCCGGCTGCTGCGGCACCGCGATCCCGGCGACGCGCGCATCCCAGCCGAACTGCCCGGCGACCGCATCTGGGTCCGGCGTGCGCGGCGCCCAGCGCGGCGCATCGAAGGTGACGCGATCGCCCCAGCGCACCAGCACGTCCCGGCGATAGCCGCGTGCCACCGTGTCGTCCTGCTTCACCGGCAGGGCGAGCGGCTCCAGCTCGTTGCGGCGGATCTGGCTCAGCGCCGGGGCGGCAAGGCCGCCTCCGGCCGCGGCCAGCAAGGCACGGCGAGCGATCATGCCGCCACGACCGGCGGCATCCCATGCACGGTCACCGGGGGCAGCGGCCCCTCCCAGCGCGCGATCTGCACCAGGCAGGACTGCGCCGAGGGCCCCTGGCCCAGCCGCGAGGTACCGACATCCGCGGTGAGCACGTTCGGATTGCCATGCACGCACATCGCATCCGGGTCGCCCGGGGTCGCCGGGTCGTACCAGGCACCCGTCGCCATCGCCACCACGCCCGGCAGCATCCCCGGCTTGATCCGCACCCCGCCGAGGCAGGCGCCGCGGGCATTGAAGATGCGGACGATATCGCCATCGGCGAGGCCACGCGCCGCGGCATCGGCCGGGCTCATATTCACCGGCTCCCGCCCCTGGATCTTGTCGGCGGCGGCCACCCGCCCGGGGTCGAGCTGGCCATGCAGCCGGGTCGCCGGCTGGAAGGACAGCAGGTGCAGCGGATACTCGGCCGCCGCCTTGGCGCCCAGCCATTCGCGCGGCTCGATCCAGACCGGATGGCCGGGGCAATCGGCATAGCCGAAGCTATCGATGGTCTCGCTGAAGAGCTCGACCTTGCCGGAGGGCGTGTTGAGCGGCTCCGCCTCCGGATCGGCATGGAAGTCGGCGAATTGCGTGTATTCCTCGCCGATCGGCACGGGCGGCACCTCGACATGCCCCTCCGCCCAGAAGCGGTCGAAGTCTGGTGCCTCGTAGCCGAGGTTGCCGCAGGTCAGGCGCCACTGCTCGTACAGGTGGCGCAGCCAGGCATTCTCGTCGCGCTGCTCGGTGAAGCGGTCGCGGTAGCCCAGCGCATCGGCGACATCGGCCAGCATGTCGGCATCGTTGCGCGCCTGGGCCACCGGCGGGATCGCCTGGTGCATGGCGCGGAGGAAGCGGTCGCGGCTGCTGCTGGCGATGTCGTTCCGCTCCAGCGTGGTGGTCGCCGGCAGCACGATATCCGCCTGCCGGGCAAGTGCCGTCCACCACGGCTCCTGCACCACGATGGTCTCGGCCCGCGCCCAGGCCCGCTGCAGCCGCGGCAGGTCCTGGTGGTGATGGAAGGGATTGCCCCCGGCCCACCAGATCATGCGGATATCCGGCAGGGTGATGTCGCGGCCGTTGTACTGCAGGATCCCGCCGGGACGCTCGAGCATCTCGGTCACCCGGGCGACTGGAATATGCAGCCCGCCGCGATTGCGGATGCCGGGCGAGGACACCGCCGGCAGCTCCCGCCGCGGCGTGCCCATGCCGTTGATGCTGCCATAGCCGAAGGCGACGCCCTGGCCCGGCTTGCCGATGCTGCCAAGCATCGCGGCCAGGGCAATCAGCATCCAATAGGGCTGCTCGCCGTAATCCGCCCGCTGGATCGACCAGGCGGCGGTCAGCATGGTCGGCTTGGCCGCGCATTCCAGCGCCAGCCGGCGGATGGTCTCGGCCGGGATGCCGGTGATGGCGGCCGCCCAATCCGGCGTCTTGGCGATGCCATCGGCCGCGCCGGTGACATAGGCCCGCAGCCGGTCCCAGCCGGTGCAATGGGTGGCGAGGAAGCCGCGATCCTCCAGCCCCGCCTCGACCAGCACCTGCGCCATGGCCAGCAGCAGGGCCGCATCCGTGCCCGGCCGGATCGGCACCCACTCGGCCTCAAGCTCGTCCTCGGTATCGCCCTGGAAGGGCGAGACATTGACGAAGCGTAGGCCGGCCGCCTTGGCCTCGCGCATCAGCACGCCATAGTCGTGCCGCCCGGCGCCGCCCGAATTCACCAGCCCGTTCTTCGCCGCCAGCCCGCCGAGGCAGATCATCAGCTTGGCGTTGCGCGCAATCGCCTGCCAATCCGTCGTACGGCCCAGCAGCACCTCGTTGGTGCCGAGGATATGCGGCAGCAGCGTCTGCCCCGTCGCATAGGAATACGCTGTGACCGAGGAGGTGAAGCCGCCGCCGAGCCCGAGGAAGCGCTGCAACTGCGTCTTCGCATGATGGTAGCGCCCGGCCGAGGACCAGCCGTAGGAGCCGCCGAAGATCGAGGGGGCGCCATGCTCCGCCCGCACCCGCGCCGTCTCCTCCGCCAGGATCCGCGTCACCTTGTCCCAGGAAACCGGCACGAAGGGATCGCCGCCGCGCAGATGGCCGCGGCGCTTTCCCTCCAGCCAGCCCTTCCGCACATAGGGCTGGTCGATGCGGCAGGCGGCATGCACCACATCCGGCACGCTCTCGATCAGGCTGCCGGGAAAGGGATCGGGGCCGAAGGGCCGCACGCCGGTGACGCGGCCATTCTCGACCACGGCGTCGAAATAGCCCCAATGCGCCGCATGCGGCTTGATTTCGGTCATGGTATCATCCTCGGTCGGGCGGCCGGACCTTGCCATCCGGGCGGGCCAAAAGTCCATCGCAGGGGCCGCAAGCCCGCCTTCGCAAGCCGGCGATCCGGGCCTACACTCCCTCATCCGTGTGGAAGGCCCTGCCATGACCCCGCCCCGCAATTCGAACGCTGCCCGTGACATCGCCTATGCGCTGCACCCCTATACCGATCACAAGGCGCATCTCGAAACCGGCCCGGTGGTGATCAGCCGCGGCAAGGGCGTGCGGGTCTACGACGACCAGGGCAAGGAATACATCGAGAGCGTCGCCGGCCTCTGGTGCGCCAGCCTCGGCTTCGACAACGAGCGCCTGGTGCAGGCCGCCGCCAACCAGATGCGCAAGCTCCCCTTCTACCACGCCTTCACCGCCAAGTCGCATGAGCCGCTGATCGACCTCAGCGAGATGCTGATCGAGCGCGCGCCGGTCACGATGAGCAAGGTCTTCTTCGCCAACTCCGGGTCGGAGGCGAACGACAGCGCCATCAAGATGATCTGGTACATGAACAACGCGCTCGGCCGGCCCGAGAAGAAGAAGCTGATCGCCCGGCTGAAGGGCTACCACGGCATCACCCTCGCCGCCGCCTCGCTCACCGGCCTGCCGGTCAACCACAAGCTGTTCGACCTGCCGCTGCCCGGCTTTCACCATGTCGGCACGCCGCACCACTACCACGACGCCCGGCCGGGCGAGTCCGAGGAGGATTTCGCCACCCGCCTCGCCGAGGAGCTGGACGCCAAGATCATCGCCGAGGGGCCGGAGACGGTCGCCGCCTTCTGGGCCGAGCCGATCATGGGCGCCGGCGGCGTCATCCTGCCGCCCGCCGGCTACTTCCCCAAGATCCAGGCGGTGCTGAAGAAGCACGACGTGCTGATGGTGGTCGATGAGGTCATCTGCGGCTTCTGGCGCACCGGCAACTACTGGGGCAGCCAGACCCTGGGCATCGAGCCGGACATCCTGGTCTGCGCCAAGGCGCTGTCGGCGTCCTACCTGCCGATCTCGGCGGTGATGGTGAACGAGAAGGTCTTCCAGGGCATCGCCGCGGGCTCCTCCTCCATTGGCACCTGGGGCCATGGCTTCACCTATTCCGGCCACCCCGTGCCGGCCGCGGTCGCCATCGAGACGCTGAAGATCTACGACGACATGGACATCGGCGGCCATGTGAAGAAGGTCGGCGCCTATCTCCAGGCGGAGCTCCGCAGCCGCTTCGCCGACCACCCGCTGGTGGGCGAGGTCCGCGGCACCGGCATGATCGGCGCGGTCGAGCTGGTGGCCGACAGGGCGACCAAGCGCAACTTCGACCCGGCGCAGAAGGTCGGCATCCGCCTCACCAAGGTCGGCGAGCAGAACGGCGTCATCCTGCGGTCGATGAGCAACGACAGCCTCGGCTTCTCCCCGCCGCTGATCATCACCGAGGAGGAGGTCGACGAGATGCTGACCCGCTTCGGCAAGTCGCTGGACGAGATCATGGTGACGGTCCGCCGCGAGAGCCTCGCCGCGGTTTGAGCCACTCCGATACGGCGCGGCCCTGGCTGGCCGCGCCGAGCTTTCCGCTGGCGATCGCGCTCGCCATCGCCCCGGCCGCCGGCGTGCTGCAATCGAAGGCGCTGGCGCCCATCGCGGTGGTCGCCTTGGCCTGCTGCGTGCTGGCGCATTGGCGGCGGCATCGCACCCTGCCCTGGCCGACCCATCCCCTGGCGGGGCTGGCGCTGGCGCTGTTCGCCTGGGCGGCGGTCACCGCGGCCTGGGCGGCGGAACCGCTGCGGGCGCTCGGCACCTCGGTGCAGCTGGGCGGCTTCGTCCTGCTCGGCGCCGCGGCCGCAAGGGCCGTCGCGGCGGATGAAGAGCCGGCAAGGCGCCGGCTGATGCTTTACGCCACCGGCGGCCTCGTCGCCGGGCTGGTGCTGGCCGGGCTGGATGCGGCCAGCGGCAATGCCATCCGCGCCGCGGTGCGTGGCCTGCAGACCATCCCGCCGAGCCTTGCCTTCGGCCTCAAGCCCGCCGCCTCGGCCATGGCGCTCTGGCTGCCGCTGGTCGCTGCCGCACCGATCGCCTGGTGGCTGCGCGGCCTGGTGCTGCTGGGCGGTGCCGCGGTGCTGGTGGTGCTGCCGGGAGAGGCGGCCAAGCTCGCCGTCGGCGCCGCGCTGCTGGTCGGTGCCGCGGCGCTGGCATGGGAACGCCGGGTCGCGGTCACTCTCGGGGCCGTCCTCGGCCTGGCCCTGGTCGCGATGCCCATGGCCCTCGGCCCAGCGCTGGAACGCGGCGTGCCCGCCGCGGGCATCCCGCCCTCGGCGGCGCATCGCCTGCTGATCTGGGACTTCGTCATCCTTCGCATCGCCGCAAGGCCGGTGCTCGGCTGGGGCATGGAAGCCAGCCGCAGCCTGCCCGGCCATGCCGACCACCCCAGCCCGGAAGCCCTTGCCCGCTTCGGCCTGGATGGCGGCGCGACGCCCGGCTGGCTCGCCACCGCCGAGCTGCTGCCGCTGCATCCGCACAATGGCGCGCTGCAGCTGCGGCTGGAACTGGGCTGGCCCGGCGTGCTGCTGGCGGCCCTGCTGGCGGCCGGCCTGGCACTGGCCAGCCGTGGCGCCGTGGCACTGGCCATGCTCGCGGCCGGAGCGGTCACTGCGATGCTCAGCTTCGGCGCCTGGCAGGAATGGTGGATCGGCGCCGAGCTGCTGGCCCTCGCCGCCGCCGCCGGGGTGCCGCCGGAACGGCGTCACCCCGCCTCGGAAATCCGGTAGCCGGCGACTTCGCGCCGTCACTGGGGGCCGAGCGCCATGCACCCAGCGCGCCGGAGCTCTATGTCGCACCGTTCTACGACCGCCTGATCCGCCGCGGCCAGCGGATCGAAGCGGCCAACGTGGTCTTCTGCGGCGTCCCGGCGGAATACGAGGCGCTTCTGGCCTCAGGCGACTCCGGCGGATAGCAGCTGCTGCACATGCAGCACGCCCACCGGGCGCCGCCCGACCTGCACCACCAGCACGTTGATCTTGCGGGCATTCATATCGGCCAAGGCGGCGCTGGCCACCTCATCCGGCGTGGTATGGCGCGGCGCCTTGGTCATCACCTCCGCCACCGGCTGGCCGAGGATGCCGGGATGCATGTGCCGCCGCAGGTCGCCATCGGTGATGATGCCGAGCACCTCCCCCGCGTCATCCACCACCACGGCGCAGCCGAGGTTGTGGCTGGTCATGGTGATGATGGCGCGGGCCATGTCGTCCTCGGCATGGACCAGCGGCAGGGCGTCGCCGCCCTGCATCACCTCGCCCACCGTCAGCAGCTGCGCACCGAGCTTGCCGCCGGGGTGGAAGCGGTGGAATTCGGCCGGGGTGAAGCCGCGGCGTTCCAGCAGCGCCATCGCCAGCGCATCGCCCAGCGCCATCTGCACCAGGGTGCTGGTGGTCGGCGCCAGGCCATGCGGGCAGGCCTCGACCACCGGCGGCAGGATCAGCGGGATATCCGCCGCCCGGCCCAGCGCGCTCTCGGCCCCGCCGGTGATGGCGATCAGGGTCACCCCATGCCGCCGGGCATAATGGATGATGTCCCGCAGCTCCGCCGTGCCGCCCGACCAGGACAGCGCCAGGATCACGTCGGCCGCGGTCAGCATGCCGAGGTCGCCGTGGCTGGCCTCCGCTGGATGCAGGAAGAGCGCCGGCGTCCCGGTCGAGGACAGCGTCGCGGCGATCTTCCGCCCGACATGGCCGCTTTTCCCCATGCCGGTGACGACGACGCGGCCGCTGGCGGCGAAGATCGTCTCCACCGCCCGGATCAGCCCCTCGCCCAGCGCCGAATCCAGCGCCGCCGCCAGCGCCGCCAAGCCGTCGCGGCCCACCGCCACGGTCTTCGCCGCGGTCGCCCGGATGCTTGCCGGGCTGCTCAGCCGCAGCGGGCTCATGCCCCGGCCCGCCCCGGCGCCAGGATCTCCCGCGCCCGCTCCAGATCGGCCGCGGTATCGACGCCGAGCGGCACCACCGCCACCTCCTGCGCATCCACCCGCATCCCGGCTTCCAAGGCGCGCAACTGCTCCAGCTTCTCGCGCTGCTCCAATGCGGAGGGCGGCAGCACGACGAAGCGCGCCAGCGCCTCCCGCCGCCAGGCATAGAGCCCGATGTGGTGATAGAGCGGCCCCTCGCCCCAGGGCGCCGTCGCCCGGGTGAAATACAGCGCCCGGTGCCGGCCCCGGCCGAGCGGACTCCCGACCATCTTCACCACCTGCGAGGCGGTGCGCTCCTCCTCCCGCACGATCTCCGCCACCAGCGTACCGAGCGCGACCGCCGGGTCGTCCATCAGCGCCGCCGCGGCCCGGATGGCGGCGGGGTCGATCGTCGGCAGGTCACCCTGGACATTGAGGATGAGCCGATGCCGTCCCTCCGGGTCCAGCCTGCCCAGCGCCTCATGGATGCGGTCCGAACCGGAGGGATGGTCCCCCCGCGTCAGCACCGCCAGCCCGCCGGCCGCCTCCACCACGGCGGCGATCTCCGGCGCATCGGTCGCGACGGCGACCGGCCCGACATCGGCCTCCTGCGCCCGGCGCAGGACATGGACGATCATCGGCAGGCCATGGATATCGGCCAGCGGCTTGTCCGGCAGCCGGGTCGCCGCCAGCCGGGCGGGGATCAGGACGATCGGGCTCATGCGCCGGGGGTGCGCTTGGCTAGGGCGTCGAAGGCCATCAGGGTCTCGATCAGCGCCGCGAAATCGCGCAGCGGCACCATGTTCGGCCCGTCCGAGGGCGCCTTGTCCGGATCCGCATGGGTCTCGATGAAGACCCCGGCCACGCCGACGGCCACCGCCGCCCGCGCCAGCACCGGCACGAATTCCCGCTGCCCGCCGGAGGAGGTCCCCTGCCCGCCCGGCTGCTGCACCGAATGGGTCGCGTCGAAGATCACCGGCGCCCCCATCGCCGCCATCACCGGCAAGGCCCGCATGTCGGAGACGAGGGTATTGTAGCCGAAGGAGGCGCCCCGCTCGGTCGCCAGCACCCGGCCATTGCCTGCGCCGGTCACCTTGGCGATCACGTTCTTCATGTCCCAGGGCGCCAGGAACTGGCCCTTCTTGACGTTCACCACCCGCCCGGTTTCCGCCGCCGCCACCAGCAAATCGGTCTGCCGGCAGAGGAAGGCCGGGATCTGCAGCACATCGACCGCCTCGGCGACGGGCGCGCATTGCCCCGGCTCATGCACATCGGTCAGCACCGCCAGGCCGAGGCTTTCGCGGATCTCGGCGAAGACCGGCAGCGACTGCGCCATGCCCATGCCGCGGGCGCCGCTGGCGCTGGTCCGGTTGGCCTTGTCGAAGCTCGCCTTGAAGACCAGCCCGAAGCCGAGCCGCGCGGCGATCTCCTTCAGCGCACTGGCCATCTCCAGCCCATGCGCCCGGCTTTCAAGCTGGCAGGGGCCGGCAATGACGGCGAGCGGCAGCGCATTGCCGATGCGCAGCGCGCCGAGGGTGACGACCGGATCGGGGGCGGTCATGGTCTGCATGTCCTGAAAGGGTTCGGCATGGCGCCGGTATCCCCCTTCAGCCCCGCCGGATCAAGCGGGCCGGAGGCTAGGCGCCCTGCTGCACCATCTGTTCCAGGTACTGCCCGTAGCCGCTCTTCCTGAGCGGCTTGGCCAGACTGAGCAGCTGGGCATCGTCGATGAAGCCGCGGCGCCAGGCGATTTCCTCCGGCGCCGCGACCTTCTGCCCGGTCCGCTTCTCGATCGCCCGGACGAACTCGCCCGCTTCCAGCATGCTGTCGTGGGTGCCGGTATCGAGCCAGGCATAGCCCCGCCCCAGCCGGGCCACCCGCAGGCTGCCTTCCTCGAGGTAGAGCCGGTTGAGATCGGTGATCTCCAGCTCGCCGCGCGGCGAGGGCTTCAGGCTGCGCGCCAGCGCGGAGGCCCGACCGTCGTAGAAATAGAGCCCGGTGACCGCCCAGTTCGACTTCGGCGCCGGCGGCTTCTCCTCCAGGCTGAGGGCGCGGCCCTCGCCGTCGAAATCCACCACGCCGTAGCGCTCGGGGTCGGCGACCCGGTAGGCGAAGACCGCCGCGCCGTGCTCGGCCTGCACCTCGGCCATCCGCAGGTCCAGCTCATGGCCGTGGAAGATGTTGTCCCCCAGCACCAGGGCGGAGGGCTGCCCGGCGAGGAACTCCTCGCCCAGGATGAAGGCCTGGGCGAGCCCGTCCGGGCTCGGCTGCACCATGTACTCGAAGCGCACGCCCCACTGGCTGCCGTCGCCCAGCAGCCGCTCGAACAGCGGCAGGTCGTGCGGGGTCGAGATGATCATGATCTCGCGGATGCCGGCCAGCATCAGCACCGAGAGCGGGTAGTAGATCATCGGCTTGTCGTAGATCGGCAGCAGCTGCTTGGAGACCGCCAGGGTGCAGGGATGCAGCCGCGTGCCGCTGCCGCCGGCGAGTACGATGCCCTTCATGGGGTGGGATCCTTCCGGGGAGTGAGCAGCGCATCGAGGCAGCGGTCGAGCCCCACCCGCCAGTCGGCGGCGGCGATGCCGAGCACCGCGGCGGCACGGCTGCAATCGAGCCGCGAATTGGCCGGGCGGCTGGCCTTGGTCGGGTATTCCGCCGTGGTGATGGCGATGAGCTTCGGTGCCGGCTGGCCGCGCGCCGCGGCGCCGGCGAAGATCGCCGCGGCGAAGCCGTGCCAAGTGGTGAAGGGCTGGCCGGTCAGGTGGAAGACGCCGAAGCAATCCTCCCCGGCCTTGGCCGCCACCAGCCGCGGCAGCAGGGCGATGGCGGCATCGGCCAGGTCGTCGGCAAAGGTCGGCGCACCGTGCTGGTCGGCGACGACACGCAGCTCCGGCCGCTCCTTGCCGAAGCGCAGCATGGTCCTGACGAAGTTGTTGCCATGCGCCGAGCAGACCCAGGCGGTCCGCAGCGTGACCGAGCGCGGCTGCGCCGCATGCAGCCGCCTTTCGCCTTCGAGCTTGGAGGCGCCATAGGCCCCGACCGGGTTGGGCGGATCGGCCTCGGTATAGGGCTCCGGCTTGCTGCCGTCGAAGACGTAGTCGGTCGAGTAATGCACCACCGGGATGCCCGCCCGCGCCGCCGCCTCGCCCAGCAGCCCCGGGCCGGTGCCGTTCACCGCGAAGGCCAGCGCGCGGTCGTCCTCGGCGCGGTCGACGGCGGTATAGGCCGCGGCGTTGATGATCGCCTCGGGCGCGAAGCCCGCCATGGCTGCTTCGATGCTGGCGGCGCTGGTCAGGTCCAGCTCCGGCGCCTCCAGCGCCAGCACCTCATGCCCCGCCGCCGGCAGCCGGGCGCGCAGCTCGGTCGAGATCTGGCCGGTGCGGCCGACGACGAGAACCCGCATCAGCCGGCCTTCGTCGGCAGCAGGCCGAGCCGCTCGCCGGCATATTTCTCCGCCCGCAGCGGCTGCCACCACCACTCATTGGCCAGGTACCAGTCGATGGTCGCGGCGATGCCGCTCTCGAAGCTCTCCCGCTGGCCCCAGCCCAGCTCGCGCTCGGCCTTGGCCGGGTCGATCGCGTAGCGCTGGTCATGCCCCGGCCGGTCGGCGACGAAGCGGATCTGCTCGCGCCGCGGCCGCGCCGCCGGGATGCGCTGGTCCAGCAGGTCGCAGATGGTCTGCACCACCTCGATATTGCGCTTTTCGCTCCGACCGCCGATGCAATAGGTCTCGCCCGGCCGGCCATGCTCGATGGCCGCGACCAGCGCCCGCGCATGATCCTCGACGAAGAGCCAGTCGCGGATGTTGCTGCCGTCGCCGTAGACCGGCAGTTCCTTGCCGGCCAGCGCATTGAGGATGATCAGCGGGATCAGCTTCTCGGGGAAGTGGTAGGGCCCGTAGTTGTTCGAGCAATTGGTCACCAGGGTCGGCAGCCCATAGGTCTCCCGCCAGGCCCGCGCCAGATGGTCGGAGGCCGCCTTGCTCGCGGAATAGGGCGAGCGCGGGTCGTAGGGCGTGGTCTCGCTGAAGGCGCCGGTGGCCCCGAGCGAGCCGAAGACCTCGTCGGTCGAGACATGCAGGAAACGGAAGCCGTCCCTGGCCGCGCCCTCGAGCCCGGCGTGATAGCCGCGCGCCGCCTCCAGCAGGCTGAAGGTGCCCTGGATATTGGTCTCGATGAAGGGCGCCGCCCCGGCGATGGAGCGGTCGACATGGCTCTCGGCCGCCAGGTGCATCACCGCCCCGGGCCGGTACTCGGTGAAAGCCGTGCGCATCCGCGCCGTGTCGCAGATATCGGCCTCGAGAAACGCGAAGCCGGGTTTGCCCTCGCAGTCGCGGATCGAGCGGCGGTCGCCGGCATAGGTCAGCTTGTCGACGACCAGCACCTCCGCGCCGCGCTCGAGCACGAGGTGGCGCACCAGCGCCGAGCCGATGAAGCCGGCGCCGCCGGTAACCAGGATGCGCATGGGGAGCCCTATTCGAATGCCGTCGGCAGGTCCCGCAGCCGCGGCGCCCGGCGGTCCTTGTCCGAGAGTTGCACGTCCTGCGCCCCGAAAGGCCAGGGCAGCGCCAGGTCGGGGTCATCCCAGGCGATGCCGCGGTCGCAATCCGGCGCGTAGGTATCGGTGACCTTGTAGGCCACCTCGGTATCCGGCCGCAGGGTGCAGAAGCCATGCGCGAAGCCGACCGGCACGTAGAACTGCAGGGCGTTCTCGGCGCTCAGTTCCACCGCGACATGCTGGCCAAAGGTCGGCGAGGCGCGCCGGATATCGACCGCGATATCGAGGATGGCGCCGCGCAGCACCCGCACCAGCTTGGCCTGGGCGCGCGGCGGAAGCTGGAAGTGCATGCCCCGCACCGTGCCCACCGCCGCCGAGAGCGAGTGATTGTCCTGCACGAAGACATCCCCGATGCCCAGCGCCGCGAAATCCGGCGCGCTATAGGTCTCGAGGAAGAAGCCGCGGTGGTCACCGAAACGACGAGACGCGACGAGCACGGGCCCCGCGACGGCAAAGCGGGTGGCGGTGAAATTGCCGGCGCTACGGGTGTCGCCAGAAGCCATCATCGTGCCGGAACTCTTCGCAAGCACCAATTAACCCCGCTTTGCAGCTGCATGGTGGGACAGGGCGGAGCCCTGGGCAGGGGCGATCCGCGATTGCTCGGTTCTGCATAGGAACGCGCGGCGAAGTCAAGCGGCCCACCCGATACCGCTCCCGGTCCGCACAAGCCGTCGGCTTCACCGCTTCTTTACCTGCGCCCGGCATGATGATGCCAACCGGCCCGAGGATTGCGGTCGTCCAGCAAGGGAAAAGCCCGATGCCGCTGAATTCCGTGAATACCAATGTCGGCGCCATGGTGGCGTTGCAGTCGCTGAATCGTACCGGCGATGAGCTCTCGGCCACCCAGAAGCGAATCTCCACCGGCTTCCGCGTGGCCGATGCCAAGGACGACGGCGCAGCCTTCGCGGTGGCGGAGCGTATCCGCGGCGCCGTTTCCGCCACCACCTCCGCCAATGAGCAGCTCGGCGGCGTGAAGGGCTTGCTCGACGTCTCCAATGCCGCGCTGGAGAATGTCTCCACCACCCTGCAGAAGCTGCAGGCCGTCGCGGTGAAGCTGGCCGACGGCACCATCACCACCGAACAACGCAGCCAGTACCAGTCCCAGGCCGGCGAATTGACCAAGAACATCAAGTCCTTCATCACCGATGCCAGCTACAATGGCCTGAACGTCCTGAACGACCCGGCGACCCTGGCCATCCAGGTCGTCACCAATGGTACCGGCACCTATTACAATTTCAGCGGCTACAAGGCCCTGACCAATATCTACAACTCGGTTTCTGCCGCCAGTAGCTGGACCCGCGGCGATGCCTCCTCGGCGCTCACCAGCACCGGCGCGGTCGGCAAGGCCATCACCAATACCCTGACCCAGCTCAATAATTTCGGCAGCTACTCGAACTACATCGACAGCCAGATCAACTACAACAAGTCGATCCTGGATGCCCAGCAGAGCGGCCTCGGTGCGCTGATCGATACCGACATGGCCAAGGAATCCGCCCGCCTCCAGGCGCTGCAGATCCGCCAGCAGCTCGGCACCCAGGCCCTCGGCATCGCCAACCAGGCGCCGCAGTCGCTGGTCAGCCTCTTCCGCTGACGCCGGGCCTCAGTTCCGTCGCAGGTCCCAGAAGCCGGCCGGCGGGCTCGCGCCCGCAGCGCCCGGCCCCGCGGCCCCGACCGCAGCCTGGCCGGCCGCCGGCGGCGGCAGGCGCGCCGGCACATCCGTGATGAAGGCCCGCGGCGGCGGTTCGCCGACCGGCGGCAACGGCGTCAGTTCCCGTCGCGGCGGCCCCCCCGGCAGGCCGGTCACCGACGGCAGGTTCTCGAAACTGCGCGGCGCCGCGACCGGCGCCAGGGCCGAGGCCGGCAGGGGCGCGAAAACCGGCTCATCGCCTGGCGCCGGTTGACGCGCGAGGGGAGATTGCAGCGGCGGGGGCGGCGCCAAGGCCTCGGCGGGCGGCACCTGCATGGGCGGTGTCTCGAGCGCCGGCGCGGCGCGCATGGGCTCCGGAATCCGGAAGGGCTGCATCCCCGCCGGCAGCGGCGAAGGCCCGAACGAGCGCTGCGACGCCATGCCGGGCCCGTCATCCGAGCCGAAGACCCGGCCGAACCAGCCCTGCCGCAGCGCCGGCACCTCCGGCACCGGCCGCGCCTGCTGCCGCGCCGCTGCCATCAGCGCCCCGAGCGTCGGCGGCTGCACCGGCAGGCCCGAGGGCCCCAAAGCGCCATAGCCAGCCGGCATCGCCACCCGCTGCGGCACCGGGGCGGGAGCCATTGGCGCGGGCACCTGGGCCGCAAAGGCCTGGCCCCGCAGGATCGGCGCAGGCTCCGGCGCCGGTCCGCCGTAGTCGAAACCCGGCCCACGTCCGGCCAGCCGCGACGGCGCCACGGCACCGACGCAGCGGAAGGCCAGTCGGTAGTCACCGGGGTTGATCCGGGTCCGCAGCAATTGGGTCTGCTCGCCCTGGCGGGTGCAGAAGCCGGTCGCCTCGCTCAGGGCCATCTCCGCCGCGCTGCCCAGGTTCCGGCTCGTCACCGTCAGCCCATAGGTCCCGGGGTCCAGCGGCAGGATGCCGGAGGATTGCGGCGGCGAGCAGCCTGCCAACAGGATCGCCCCGACCAGCGCCTTGCCGCCCCTCACCCGCATCCCGCCTGTCCCCCGACGCCTCCCGTTGTAATCCCTTCGGCCCGGACTGGCAGCCGGAAAGCACGGATTCGGAACGGTCCGGGAAGCAATTCTTCCCGGACGTGGCGTCATGGCAGCCGCTTCCCGCCCGCCCGCCTTCGGGCCTATAGCCGCAGCAGACGTCCCGGGAGAAACACGCCATGCCCCGCCTCACCCGCCGCCGAGCCCTTGCCGCCCCAGCCCTGCTGCTCGCCGGCCCGGCCCTGGCCCAGGACAATTGGCCCAGCCGCCCGGTGACGATGATCGTGCCCTGGGCCCCCGGCGGCTCGAACGACGTCTCCGCCCGGCTTCTCACGCCGCATCTCGAAGCCCGTTTCGGCCAGCCCTTCATCGTCGAGAACCGCCCCGGCGGGGGGGGAAGCGTCGGCATGGGCATGGTCGCCCGCGCCCGGCCGGATGGCCTGACCCTGCTGGTCTCCTCCGCCTCCAACCACGTCTTCCACCCGCTCATCGCGCCGGACCTCGGCTACGACGTGCGGCAGGCGCTGGTGGGGATCGCCATGCTGGTCGATGTGCCGAACGTGGTCGCCGCGTCCAATGCCCTCGGCGTCCGCACCATCCAGGAGCTGATCGCCAAGGTGAAGGCGGACCCCAAGGGCATCACCTTCGCCTCCTCCGGCGTCGGCTCCTCCAACCACCTGGCCGGGGAGCTGTTCCGGCTGAAGACCGGGCTCGACATGACGCATGTGCCCTATCGCGGCGGCGGCCAGGCGATCACCGACCTCATCGCCGGCACCGTGCCGCTGGCCTTCCTCAACCTGCCGACGGTGCTCGGCCCGGCCGAGGCGGGGCAGGTCCGCCTGCTCGCCGTCGGCACCGCCACCCGCGTCCCGAGCCGGCCGGACCTGCCGACCGTCGCCGAGCAGGGCGTGCCGGATTACGCCGTCCGCTCCTGGACCGGCCTCTTCGCCCCGAAGGGCATGCCGCGCCCGGCGATCGACAAGCTCTCGGCGGCCCTGAAGGAGATCCTCGACCTGCCGGCGGTGAAGAAGCGGCTGACCGACATGGCCAGCGACCCGCTCTACATGGACCCGGCCGAGACCGACCGCTTCATCGGCCAGGAGTTCGACCGCTGGGGGCCGGTGGTGAAGGCGGCGGACGTCAAGCCGGAGTGACGCCGCCGCCGGCGGGGCCTGAAATCAGGCCCCGGTTCCCGGGTCAGGCATTCCGCCGCATGTCGGCCGTCGCGGTCGCCCCGGCCAGCTTGCCGAAGACCATGCCGTTGATCAGCCCCGACCCGCCGGGATAGTTGAAGTAGAAGATGCCGCCGACCAGCTCCCCGGCGGCATAGAGCCCCTCGATCGGCGCCTGGTCGGCATCCAGCACCCGCGCCTCGCTATCGACCCGCAGGCCGCCGAAGGTGAAGGTGATGCCGCAGCCGACCTGATAGGCCTCGAAGGGCCCCTCATCGATGGTATTGGCCCAATTGGACTTGTTGATCGCCAGCCCCTCGGTGCCGCGGCCGTCCTTGATGTTCGGGTTGAAGGGCACGTCCTGCTTCACCGCCGCGTTGTAGGCGCGGATTTCCTCGAGGAAGGCCTTCGCGTCGACGCCCTCGAGCTTGCTCGCCAGCTCCTCCAGCGTATCCGCCTTCACCTTCGTCACCTGCTTGATGCGGTACTCGTCGCGGAGCTGCTTCTCGACCTTCTTGTCGAAGACCTGCCAGGCGAAGTTGCCGGGCTGCTCCAGCACCACCCGGCCGTACTTGGCATAGGTGTAGTTGCGGAAGTCGGCACCCTCATCGAGGAAACGCTTGCCGTTCGCGTTGATCAGCACGCTCCAGGGGTAGCTGTGCTTCTGGAAGGCATCGCCGACCGCGAGGTCGCCGTATTCCGGCGCGTTGAAGTCCCACTGCACCGCATGGCAGCCGCTGTAGTTGCCGAAGGGCGAGGCGCCGATGTCGAGCGCCATCTTGATGCCATCACCCGTGTTGAAGCGGGTGCCGCGCACCTTGGCCAGTTCCCAGCCCGGGCCGAGGTAGCGGGTGCGCATCTCGGCATCGCCCTGGAAGCCGCCGGCGGCCAGGATCACCGACGGAGCGCGGAGGTCGTAGATGCGGCCGGGCGACTTCACCTGCACGCCCTCGACCTTGAAGCCGTCATAGAGGATCTTCTGCGCCCGGGTCGCGTAGCGGATCTCGATGCCCTTCTTCAAGGCGATCTCGGTCTCGGCCTGCACCAGGCCCGGCCCGCCGCCATAGGCGGCGACCGTCAGCCCGCCCCAGAACTTGAAGCGCCCATCCACCTTGAAGGCCTGCTGGCCCCAGATCGGGGCGAAGCGCACGCCCTTGTCCTTCAGCCACTTCATCGTCTCGAAGCTGCGGCGGACCAGGATCTCGCAGAGCTCGGGATCGGTGCGGTTCCGCGTCACCCGGAACATGTCGTCGAAGAACTGGTCCTCGGTATAGGTGCCGAAGTCGGTGATGGCGCATTCGGCGTCGGTCAGGTCCGGCATCAGCTCGCGCAGGTCGTCGACGCCGCGATAGGCGAAGCGGATGTTGCCCGCGGTGAAGCGGGTATTGCCGCCGGCCTCGTCCTCGGGCGCACGCTCCAGCACCACCACCCGGGCGCCCTGTTCCTGGGCGGAAAGCGCGGCGCAGAAGGCGGCATTGCCGCCGCCGACCACGATGACGTCGAATTCCTCGGACATGCTCGCATTCCCTCTCTGTGCACCGATGTATACATTGCCTGCCGGCCCTGTCTAGGCCGGCCCTGTCCAGGCCGGCGCTTCTAGGCGGGCGCCGCCGCCGCCATCCCGAGCCGAACCTCATGCGCCGCGGCGATATGCGCCCGCGCCGCCGCCTCCGCCCCGGCCGCATCCCGCTGCGCCACGGCGGCGACGATCCGGCCATGCTCCTCCCGCGCCGCGGCCGCCCGGCCGGGCAATTCCAGGGTCGTCGGCCCCAGCAGCAGCAGCGAGTCCGACAGCGAGGAGAGCGCCCGCAGCAGGTAGCGGTTATGCGCCGCCTGATGCAGGGCGCGGTGAAAGCGCCGGTTGTGCTCGGCCGCGGCCTCGGGCGGAATCCGGCCCTCTTCCTCGACCAGCCGTTGCAGCAGGGCGATATCCGGCCGCCCGGCATGCTGCGCCGCGAGGCGTGCGGCGGTGCCCTCCAGCGCCTCCCGCATGCCATAGAGTTCATCCACCTCGGCATGGTCGTATTGCGCGACGCAAAGGCCGCGGGCCGGCAGATGGGCGATCAGGCCGTCGGATTGCAGCCGGCGGATCGCCTCCCGCACCGGGGTGCGGCTCATGCCCAGGCTTACGGCCAATTCGACTTCCAGCACCCGCTGGCCGGGCTGCAGCGCGCCGCTCCGCAGTCCCTCGCGGAAACGGTCATAGGCCTGGTCGGCCAGGCTGCTGCCGGTGCTCGGACTGCGTTGCATGCCGCCTGCATACACGCGCATGCAGCCATGCCGCAACCATTGACCCCATCCCCGTCACGGCGGAGCATCCTTGCCAACCCTGGAGGAACCCCCGATGCGCGCCCTGCCGAATTGGCGATCCCTGCTCTATGTCCCGGCGACCCGGGAAAGCTTCGTCGCCAAGGCGCATACCCGCGGCGCAGATGCCATCATCCTGGACCTCGAGGATGCCGTGGCCGTCGCCGAGAAGCCGGCGGCCCGGGCGGCGCTCGCCGGCGCCATCCCCCGGGTGCGCCAGGGCGGCGCCGATGTCTGCGTCCGCATCAACCGGCCGCTGCGGATGGCGGTGGCGGATATCGATGCCGCGGTCGCCGCCGGTGCCGACGTCCTGGTGCTGACCAAGCTGATGGGCCCCGACCACGTCCGGCTGCTCTCGGAGCTGATCGCCGAGAGCGAGGCCGCGCATGGCATCGCCATCGGCCATACCCGCTGCATTGGCCTGGTCGAGACCGCCGATGCCCTCTCCGCGATGGAAGCCATCGCCAGGGCGGATCCGCGCATGGTGGCGCTGGGCGCCGGCGGCGAGGATCTGGCGACCGACCTCGGCGCCGAGCCCTCCCCCGATGCGCTGTACCTGCCGAAGATGATGGCGGTGATGGCCGCGCGGGCGGCCGGGATCCTGCCGCTCGGCTTCGTCGGCACCGTCGCCGGCCTCTCCGACCCGGATGGCTACCGCGCCATGCTCCGTCGCTCCCGCAAGCTGGGCTTCGCCTGCGCGAGCTGCGTGCATCCCTCCCAGGTGGATGTCATCAACACCGAATACGGCGACAGCGCGGAAGCGGTAGCCGAGGCCCGGCGCATGGTCGCCGCCTTTGCGGAAAGCCTGGCGAAAGGCGTAGGCGCCGTGACTTTCGAAGGCAGGATGATCGATGAGCCGGTGGTGGCCCGGGCCCGCCGGCTCCTGGCCCGCTCAGGCTGACCATTGGTCGATACAACTAAAGTACTTTTTCGCATGTTTTAATTTATTGGATTCAATGTCAGAATAACGTCATTCGAGAGATTGAAGCATTGATCGAATTCGTCCAATTGGCCCTGGTACTACATTTGGAGCATATGCCAGTGGCTACTACGCCCGATAAGTCCGGAGTTTCCCAGTGGGAACAGTACCTGGGTGAGCTGATCAATGCTTCGCGCGCGCAGGCAGGCCTCAAGCCGCTGAGCTTCGACGCGGAGCTCGTCAGTGCCGCGGGAAAGCACAGCGACTGGATGGTCGCCCAGGATGTATTCTCGCATACGGGCGTCGGCGGCAGCTCGGCCAGCGCCCGCATGACGGCGGATGGGTATTCATGGCAGGCCGCCGGTGAGAACATCGCCTATATCGCCGGCTCCGGCGCCGCCACCATCGATGCCGGCGATGTCCAGCAGCTCCATACCATGCTGATGAACTCGCCCGGGCACCGCGCCAACCTGCTAAGCGCGACCTTCACCGAGGTCGGGCTCGGCATCACCCAGGGCGACTACAAGGGACGGCCGGCGATCTTCGTGACCGAGGACTTCGGCAAGCCGACCGCGACCGAAGCCGCCGAGGCGGATGGCTGGTTCATCTGACGCGGCAGGCGTCGCCGCACCGGTACTGAGCCCGGTACGGCAGCAAAAGGCCCCGGAGACGCCTGGCGTCCCCGGGGCTGTCCGTCTCAGTCGGCGTATTGCCCCGCCGCCTGGATGATCGGCTTCCACTTGGCGATATCGGCCATCCAGAAGGCCCGGTGGGCCTCCGGCGTCGCCTGCGCCTGCGTCACCGGCGTGGTGCCGAGATCGCTGAACCGGGCCACCAGCTTCGGGTCGCGCAGCGCGACCTGCAGCGCCTGCGACAGCCGCTGCACCACCGCCGCCGGCGTGCCCTTCGGCGCATAGAGACCGTGCCAGACGCTGACCTGGAAGTCCGGCAGCCCGGCCTCGGCCGAAGTGGGTACATTCGGCAGGGCCGGGACGCGGGCCTCGGTGGTGACCGAGAAGACCTTGAGCGCACCGGAATTGATCTGCTCGGTGGTATTGGTGGTCTGGTCGCACATCAGGTCGATGCGGCCGGTGAGCAGTTCCTGGATGGCCGGGCCGGTGCCGCGGAAGGGCACCGTCGTCATCGGCGCATCCACCGCCTTCATCAGCAGCAGGCCACAGAGGTGGCTGGCGGCGCCGATGCCGGCATTGGCATAGTTCAGGGTATCGCGGTCACGGCGGATGACGGCGACGGCCTCGGCCAGGGTATTGGCCGGGAAATCCTTCTTCGCCACCAGGGTCATGGGCACCTCGGTGATGAGGCCGACCGGCTCGAAGCCGCCCACCGGGTCATAGGCGAGGCGCCGGTAGAGGCTCGGCGTCGTCGCCATGCCGATGTGGTGCAGCAGCAGGGTATAGCCATCCGGCCGCGCGGTGGCGACGCGCTGGGAACCGATGGTGCCCCCGGCGCCGCCGGCATTCTCGACCACGATGGTCTGGCCCAGGTCGCGACCCATGGCCTCGGCGACCAGCCGGGCCACGGTATCGGTCGGCCCGCCGGCGGCGAAGGGCACGATCACGGTGATGGTGCGGCCGGGGAACTGCTGGGCCATGGCAGGCGTGGCGAGAGGCACGAGCGCGGCAAGCGCCAGCAGGGCGCGACGGGCGAGGCGGTTCATGAAAGGCTCCCAAAGCGGCGGCGTTTCTACACCGCCGCTTTGATTAACCTCACGTTAGAACGCAAGCGAGATTTACGTCAGGCATCCATCTTCAAGGCGGCAATGAAAGCACTCTGCGGGATTTCGACCTTGCCGAATTGCCGCATCCGCTTCTTGCCTTCCTTCTGCTTGTCCAGCAGCTTCCGCTTGCGGCTGATGTCACCACCATAGCATTTGGCGGTCACGTCCTTGCTCATCGCGCTGATCGTCTCTCGCGCGATGACCCGGCCGCCGATCGCCGCCTGGATCGGAATCTTGAAGAGCTGGCGCGGGATCAGCTCCTTCAGCTTCTCGCAGATCTGCCGTCCGCGCCGGTCCGCCTGGCTGCGATGCGCCATGAAGGACAGCGCATCCACCGGCTCGGCATTCACCAGGATGGAGATCTTCACCAGGTCGCCCGGCTCATAGCCGTCGACCGCATAGTCGAAGCTGGCATAGCCGCGGGAGACCGATTTCAGCCGGTCATAGAAGTCGAACACAACCTCGTTCAGCGGCAGCCGATAGACCGCCATGGCCCGCGTCCCGACATAGGTCAGCTCCGCCTGCTGGCCACGCCTTTCGTTGCACAAGGTCAGCACCGCGCCGAGATACTCGTCCGGCACCATGATGGTCGCCTTGATCCAGGGCTCCTGGATCTCCTCGATCACGCTGGGGTCGGGCATGTCGGCCGGGTTGTGCAGGTCCTCGACCACGCCATTGGTGCGGCGGATCTTGTAGACCACGGAGGGCGCGGTCGCGATCAGGTCGAGGTCGAATTCCCGGCTCAACCGCTCCTGCACGATCTCGAGATGCAGCAGCCCGAGGAAACCGCAGCGGTAGCCGAGGCCGAGCGCCGCCGAAGTCTCCATCTCGTAATGGAAGCTGCTGTCGTTCAGCCGCAGCTTGCCGACCGATTCGCGCAGCTTCTCGAAATCATCCGCATCGACCGGATAGAGCCCGCACCACACCACCGGGATGCTCGGCTTGAAGCCCGGCAGCGCTTCCTCCGCCGGGTTGCGGTCGTCGGTGATGGTATCGCCGACATTGGTATCGGCCACGGTTTTGATCGCCGCCGTGACGAAGCCCATCTCGCCCGGGCCGAGGCTTTCGCACTGGATCATCTTCGGCGTGAAGATGCCCACCTGCTCCACCGTATGGACCGCGCCATTCGACATCATGCGGATGCGCTGGCCCTTCTTCAGGTGCCCATCCCGCACCCGCACCAGCACCACCACGCCGAGATAGGCGTCGTACCAGCTATCGACCAGCAGCGCGGTCAGCGTCCTGGCCGCATCGCCGGTCGGCGGCGGCAGCCGGGTCACGATCGCCTCCAGCACGCCCTCGATGTTCAGCCCCGTCTTGGCGCTGATCATCACCGCGTCCGAGGCATCGATGCCGATGACATCCTCGATCTGCTGCTTCACCCGGTCCGGCTCGGCGGCCGGCAGGTCGATCTTGTTCAGCACGGGGACGATCTCGTGATGCGCCTCGATCGCTTGGTAGACATTGGCGAGGGTCTGCGCCTCGACCCCCTGGGAGGCATCGACCACCAGCAGGCTGCCTTCGCAGGCGGCGAGGCTGCGCGAGACCTCATAGGCGAAGTCGACGTGGCCGGGCGTGTCCATCAGGTTGAGGACATAGGTCTCCCCATCCTGCGCCTTGTACTGGATGCGGACCGTCTGGGCCTTGATGGTGATGCCCCGCTCCCGCTCGATATCCATGTTGTCGAGCAGCTGTTCCTTCATGTCCCGCAGCGCGACGGTGCCGGTGGTCTGGATCAGCCGGTCGGCCAGGGTCGATTTCCCATGGTCGATATGGGCGATGATCGAGAAGTTGCGGATCTTGGACAGCGGGGTATCGGGCATGGGATTCCGGCGGCCGGGGACAAAGGAGGCCCGGCCTTTAAGGGTGCAGATAAGCCAGCGCGGCCAGGAGGGGAAGCTAAAGCAGCTTGACCAGGGTGGCGACCGCCACGACCGAGGCGGCAATCATGGCACCGAGCTTGATGATCAAGCGCTGCTCGAGGTCGCGCAGCTTGAGTTCGAGATAGTCCTGGGTGACGAGCTGGGCCGTCCCCATGACATCGGCCAGCGCCGCGGCGGTATCCTGCGCCTGCCCGGCCGGAAACCCCGCCTGTTCCAGCTTCCGCGCCGGCGCGAGGGTATCGAAGGGAATGGCCGCCATGCCCCCAGATTAGGGCTCGCGGCCCGGATGTTTCAACACCCGCCCTACCGCAGCACCGCCCCCGTCGCCTTGCCCACCGCCGCCACGACCTTGGCCGCCACCGCCTCGATCTCGGCATCGGTCAGGGTCGCCTCGCGCGGCTGCAGGGTCACCTGCAGGCCGAGGCTCACCTTGCACTCCGGCAGCTTCTCCCCGGCATAGCGGTCAAAGACCGAGACCTCGGTCACCAGCACCCGCTCCGCCCCTTTGGCCGCCCGCAGCACCGCCTCCGCGCTCACCCCGGCATCGACCAGGAAGGCGAAGTCGCGCCGCAGCGGCTGGAAGGCCGGCAGGTCCGGGGCGCCCTTCTTGCGGCGCTTCGGCTCCGGGATGGCATCGAGGAAGACCTCGAACCCGACCGCCGGCCCGCTGATGTCGAGCGCCGCCCGCACCCTGGGATGGATTTCCCCGAAGCTGGCCAGCACCGTCTTCGGCCCCTGCCGCAGCACGCCGCTGCGGCCGGGATGGTAGAAGCCCGGCGCATCGGTGGTGACGGTAACGGCGGCCATCGGCACGCCCAGCGCCGCCAGCACCGCCAGCGCGTCCCCCTTGGCATCCATGGCATCGAAGGCACGCGACGCCTCCGCCCAGTGCCGCGGCGTATGGCCGACGCGCACCCCCGCCGCCACCGCCAGCTGACCTTCCGGCGATGGGTCGCGATAGGCCGCGCCCAGCTCGGCCAGCGAGACGTCCGGGTAGCCCCGCGCCGCATTCCGCGCCGCCGCCAGCAGCAGGCTGGCCACCGGCGTCGGCCGCATCTGGTCGAGGTCGGCGGCGATCGGGTTCACCAGCCGCAGCGCTTCCGGCGTCGCGCCGAACAGCGCCGCCGACTTCGCCTCCATGAAGCCGAAGCCGACGCTGTCCAGCATGCCGCGCGCCGCCAGCACCCGCCGCGCCAGCCCGGCCCGGGCCTGCTTCGGGGTCAGCGCCGCCGCCGGCACCACCCCGGCCACCGGCAGCGAGACCGCCGGGATGGTGTCCAGGCCGCGGATCCGCAGCACCTCCTCCACCAGGTCGGCCTCGGGCTCCACGGCGGCGCAGCCCTCGGCCGCGGCCCGGGCGCGGGCTTCCGGCAGGCCGGGGAACTGGTCCAGCGCGCCCCGGCCGGCGATGTCGTTGCGCCAGGACGGCACCGCGACCGTCACCTGCGCCGCATCCCGCTTCGTGACGGCGAAGCCCAGGCGTTCCAGGATGCCCACCGCCTCATCCGCCGGCACCGCGGCGCCGCCGAGGCCGGCCAGCCGCTCGAAGCGGAGCGTCGCCTCCCGCTGCCAGGCCGGCTCCACGCCCGCCTCGGCCACCGCGCTCGCCTCGCCGCCGCAGAGCTCCTGGATGGTCCAGGTCGCCAGTTCCAGCGCGAGCCGCGGCAGCGCCTGGTCGACGCCGCGCTCGAAGCGCGCCCGGGCATCGGTGCGGATATCGTGCCGCCGGCCCGAGAGCGCGATCCGCACCGGGTCGAAGATCGCGCATTCGATGAAGACCTCGGTGGTGCCCTCGTCGCAGCCGGTCGGCGTGCCGCCGATGACCCCGCCCAGCGACTCCGGCCCGGAGTCGTCGGCGATGATCCCGTCCTCCGGCGTCAGCGCATAGGTCTTGCCGTTCAGCGCCGCCAAGCTCTCGCCCTCCCGGGCCATGCGCAGGGTGAGCACCCGGCCGCGCACCTTGGCCACGTCGAAGACGTGCAGCGGCCGGCCCAGGCCATAGGTGTAGAGGTTGGTCACATCGACCAGCGCATTGATCGGCCGCTGCCCGATGGCGACCAGCAGGTCCTGCAGCCACTTCGGGCTGGGCCCGTTCCGCACGCCGCGGATCGCCCGCCCCAGCACGTAGTCGCAGGCGCGCGGGTCCTCGATCCGCCACTCGAGCGGCGATGGATAAGCCACCTTGATTTCCGGCCGCACCAACGGCTTCAGCCGCCCGAGCCCCGCCGCCGCCAGGTCCCGCGCCACCCCATGCACCGACAGCGCATCGCCGCGGTTCGGCGTCACGCTGATCTCGATCACCGGGTCATCCATCCCGGCGTATTTCACGTAGCTCTCGCCGAGCGGCGCATCCTCCGGCAGGTCGACGATGCCGGAATGGTCGTCGCCGAGGCCCATCTCCCGCGCCGAGAGCATCATCGCCTCGGAGGCCACGCCGCGGATCTCGCCCTTCTTCAGCGTGATGCCGGTGCCCGGGATGAAGGCTCCCGGCAGCGCCACCACGCCCTTCATGCCGGCCCGCGCATTCGGCGCGCCGCAGACCACGGACAGCAGATTGCCATCGCCCGGGTCGACCTTCAGCGCCCGCAGCCGGTCGGCATTCGGATGCTGCTCGGCCGAGACCACATGGGCGATGCGGAAGCCGGCCAGTGCCGCGCCGCGATCCTCGACGCCCTCGACCTCGAGGCCGATGCGGTTGAGCAGCCCGGTGATCTCGGCGAGGCTCGCCTCCGTCTCCAGATGCGCCTTCAGCCAGGACAGGGGGAACTTCATCTCACACGCCCTCCGTCAGGGACGCCGGCGCCAGCGGGTCGCTCGCCCAGTGCCGCAGCCAGCGCAGGTCGCTCTCGTAGAAGGGCCGCAGGTCGGGCATGCCGTGCTTCAGCATGGTGATGCGCTCGATCCCCATGCCGAAGGCGAAGCCCTGCCATTCCCGCGGGTCGATCCCGCAATTGGCCAGCACCTTGGGATGCACCATGCCGGAGCCGAGAATCTCCAGCCAGTCGTTCTGGCCCCCTTTGGCCTTGCCCAGCTCCCCGGTCTTCCGGTTCCAGCCGATGTCCACTTCCATGGAAGGCTCGGTGAAGGGGAAGTAGCTGGCGCGGAACCGCACCGGCAGGTCGGAGATGGCGAAGAAGGCCCGCAGGAAGTCGATCAGGCAGCCCTTGAGGTGGCCCAGGGTGATGCCGCGGTCGATCACCAGCCCCTCCACCTGGTGGAACATGGGCGAATGCGTCGCGTCATGGTCGGCCCGCCAGGTGCGGCCGGGCACGATCACCCGGATCGGCGGCTCCTGCCCCAGCATGGTCCGCGCCTGCACCGGGGAGGTATGGGTCCGCAGCACGGGCCGGCGGCCATCGGGCCCCGCAGGCAGGTAGAAGGTGTCGTGGTCCTGCCGGGCCGGGTGATGGTCCGGGATGTTCAGCGCCGAGAAATTCAGCCAGTCGCTCTCGATGTCCGGCCCCTCGGCCACCCGGAAGCCCATGGCCCCGAAGATCGCCGTCAGTTCCTCGATGGTGCGGTTGATCGGATGGATGCCGCCCGAGTCCGGACCGGCCGGCGGGAAGGGCCGCGGCGGCAGGGTCACGTCCAGCCGCTCGGCGGCCAGCCGCGCCTCCAGCGCCGCATCCTCCAGCGCCACCCGGCGGGCTTCGATCAGCCCCTCCAGCGTGCCCTTAAGCCGGTTGAGGCCGGCGCCGCGCTCCTTGCGCTGTTCCGTCGGGACCTGGCCGAGCCCCTTCAGCAGCGCCGTCAGCCGGCCGCTCTTCCCCAGCGTGCCGACGCGCACCGCGTCCCAGGCGCGCAAATCCGCCGCCGCCGCCAGTTGCGCTGCCACCTCGGCGCTCAGGCCGGCCAGATCATCCACCGTCTCGGTCATGGTATCGGGTCCCAAACAGGCAAAAGGCCGCACCCTGGCGGGAGCGGCCCTTTGCACAACATCAGCCGAAGCGGCGTATCAGGCAGCCGGCGCGGTGGCCGGTGCGTGACGGTCCGGACGAGCAGCGCGGGCCTTCTCGACCAGGGTGGCGAAGCTGGTCGGGTCGTCGAAGGCGATGGTCGCCATCACCTTGCGGTCGATCTCGATCCCGGCCGCCTTGATGCCGGCGATGAACTGGGAATAGGGCATCCCATGCTCGCGGCAGGCCGCATTGATCCGCTGGATCCAGAGGCCGCGGAAGTCGCGCTTCTTGTTGCGGCGATCGCGATAGGCGTATTGCAGCGCCTTCTCGACCCGCTCCAGCGCGGGGCGGAAATTCGTACCGGACCGGCCGACATAGCCCTTGGCGAGCTTGAGGACCTTCTTGTGGCGGGCATGGGCGGTGACGCCCCGTTTGACGCGTGCCATGGCCTGTCTTCCTTACCGATCCAGCCCGTAGGGCAGCCACTGCTTGATGGTGATGGCATCCTGCGGACGCATCACCTGGCTGCCCGTGTTCTGCCGCTTCACCTTGGAGGTGCGGTTGATCAGGCCGTGCCGCTTGCCGCCGGGGCCGCAGAGAACCTTGCCGGTGGCGGTCAGCTTGAAGCGCTTCTTCACAGAAGACTTCGTCTTCATCTTGGGCATTTGGACCTCCTGGGTCTGGAAGCGCCCGCCGCGGGATGCGGCAGGGCGCGAAACCACGGCCGGGCATGCCCTACAGGCCCGTCGCGCGGAGAGCGGGGCCTATAGCGGCGTGCCCCGCCCGATGCAAGCCACCCCGCACTGGTCTATAGGGCGCGCAGCAGCAACGGGAGGCAGGCGATGAGCGGGACGATCCTGATCGGCAAGGGCGACCATGCCTGCGAACTCCTGCTCGCCCGGGCCAATCGCCATGGCCTCGTCGCCGGCGCCACCGGCACCGGCAAGACCGTCACCCTGCAGACCCTGGCGGAGGGCTTCTCCCGCGCCGGCGTCCCGGTCTTCTGCGCCGATATCAAGGGCGACCTGTCCGGCATCGGCATGGCGGGCAGGCCCAACCCGAAGCTGGAACAGCGGGCGCACGACCTCGGCGAGGCGGACTATGCCTACGAGCCCTGCCCCGTCGTCCTCTGGGACGTCTTCGGCCAGCAGGGCCACCCGCTGCGCGCGACCGTCGCCGAGATGGGCCCGCTGCTGCTCGCCCGCATGCTCGAGCTGAACGACACCCAGGAGGGCGTCCTCACCATCGCCTTCAAGCTGGCCGACGACGAAGGCCTGCTGCTGCTCGACTTCAAGGACCTCCGCGCCATCCTCTCCCATGTCGCGGACCGGGCCGGCGAGCTGAGCGCCGCCTATGGCAATGTCAGCAAAGCCACCATCGGCACCATCCAGCGCCGCCTGCTGATGCTGGAACAGGCCGGGGCCGAGGATTTCTTCGGTGAGCCGGCCCTGGCACTGGCCGACCTCATGCTCCTCACCCCGGATGGCCGCGGCGCGGTCAATGTGCTCGCCGCCGACAAGCTCATCGCCTCCCCGCGCCTTTATGCCACCTTCCTGCTCTGGCTGCTGTCGGAGCTCTTCGAGGAACTCCCCGAGGCCGGCGACCTCGACAAGCCCAAGCTCGTCTTCTTCTTCGACGAGGCTCATTTGCTGTTCCGCGACGCCCCGCGCGCCCTGGTCGAGAAGGTGGAGACCGTCGTCCGCCTGATCCGCTCGAAGGGCGTCGGGGTCTATTTCGTGACGCAGAACCCGCTGGACCTGCCGGCGACGGTGCTCGGCCAGCTCGGCAACCGGGTGCAGCACGCGCTGCGCGCCTTCACCCCGGCCGACCAGAAGGCGGTCCGCGCCGCCGCCGAGACCTTCCGCCCCAATCCCCGCCTCAAGGTCGAGGAGGTCATCGGCCAGCTCGGCGTCGGCGAGGCGCTGGTCTCGACCCTCCAGGCCGATGGCACCCCGAGCCCGGTGGAGCGCGCCCGCGTCCTGCCGCCGCGCGGCCGGATCGGCGCCGTCACGCCGGAGGAACGCGCCGGGCTGATGCAGCGCAGCCCGCTGGCCGGCCGCTATGACCAGCCGGTGGACCGCGAATCGGCCTATGAGCTGCTCCAGGGCCGCGCCACCGGCGCCCCGGCCAGCGGCCCGCGCCGCAGCGGCCCGGCACCGACCCGCGACAGCAACCCCTGGGGCGGCACCACCCTGCCTCCGCGCGCACCCTTGCCGGAAGCACCGCCCGCCCGCAGCCGCATCCCGCAGGTCTCCCGCACGCAGGACAGCGGCGGGCTTGGCGGCATGCTCGGCGATATCCTCACCGGCCGCGGCGGCAAGCGGGAGGGCGTCGCCGAATCCATGGCCAAGTCGGTGGCCCGCAGCATGGGCAGCTCGGTCGGCCGGCAGATCGGCAATGCCGTGTTGCGCGGGGTGCTGGGCTCCATCCTGAAACGGTAGGGTTGGAACCCGGGCCGCCAGAGGGCATATCTGCCCCGATCATGATCCCCTTCCACAAGATGCACGGGCTCGGCAACGACTTCGTCGTACTCGACGACCGCGCCGGCACCCTGGCCATAGGCCCGGCCCGCGCTGCGGCGCTGGCCGATCGCCGCACCGGCATCGGCTGCGACCAGCTCATCCTGCTGGAGCCCGGCACCGAGGGCGCCGACGTCTTCATGCGCATCCGCAACCCGGATGGCTCCGAGGCCGGCGCCTGCGGCAATGCGACGCGCTGCATCGCCTCCCTCGTCGCCGCCGAAGCCGGGCGCGACCGCGTCGTGGTCCGCACCATCTCCGGCGACCTGCCGGCCGAGAAGCTCTCCGACGGCCTCTGGCGCGTCGACATGGGCCCCGCCCGGCTCGGCTGGCAGGAGGTGCCGCTGGCCCGGGCGATGGAGACCCTCCACCTGCCGCTCGGCCGCGGCGTGCTGATGGACCCGGCGGCCTGCTCCATGGGCAATCCGCACGCGACCTTCTTCGTGCCGGACCTCGATGCCGTGCCGCTCGGGACCATCGGCCCCTCGCTCGAGACCGACCCGATCTTCCCGGAGCGCGCCAACATCGGCGTCGTCCAGGTCCTGAACCCGGAGCACATCCGCCTCGCCGTCTGGGAACGCGGCGCCGGGCTGACCCTCGCCTGCGGCTCCGGCGCCTGCGCCGCCCTGGTCAATGCCGCCCGCCGCGGCCTCACCGGCCGCCGCGCCACCGTCAGCCTGCCCGGCGGCGACCTGACCATCGAGTGGCGCTCATCGGATGACCATGTGCTGATGACCGGCCCGGTCGCCACCGCCTTCACCGGGATGCTCGACCTGGACGCCTTTCCGGCATGACGGTCGAGCTGCTGACCTTCGGCTGCCGGCTCAATACCTATGAGTCCGAGGCCATGCGCGACCTGGCGACGAAGGGCGGCCATGCCGATACCATCGTGGTCAATACCTGCGCCGTCACCGCCGAGGCCGAGCGCCAGGCCCGCCAGGCCATCCGCCGCGCGGCGCGGGACAACCCCGCCGCCCGCATCATCGTCACCGGCTGCGCCGCCCAGATCGCCCCCGCCGCCTGGGCCGCCCTGCCCGGCGTCGAGCGCGTCATCGGCAATGCCGACAAGCTGAACCCCGCCACCTGGGCGCTGGATGCCCCCCCGGCCCCGGTCACCGACATCATGGCGGCGACCGAGACGGCGGCCCACCTCGTCACCGAATTCGCCGGCCGCGCCCGCGCCTTCGTCCAGGTCCAGCAGGGCTGCGACCACCGCTGCACCTTCTGCGTCATTCCCTATGGCCGCGGCCCCTCCCGCTCCGTACCCATTGGCGCCATCGTCGAGCAGGTGCGGCTGCTGGTCGCCAATGGCTACCGGGAGGTCGTCCTCACCGGCGTCGATATCACCAGCTACGGCCCCGATCTCCCCGGCGCCCCGACGCTCGGCCAGATGGTCCGCCGGTTGCTCGCACTGGTGCCGGAACTCCCGAGACTTCGCCTCTCCTCGCTCGACCCGGTCGAGGTCGACGCCGACCTCTGGCGGCTGATCGAGTCCGAGCCGCGGCTGATGCCGCATCTGCATCTGTCGTTGCAACATGGCAGCGACCTGATCCTGAAGCGGATGAAGCGCCGCCACCTCAAGGCCGATGGCATCGCCTTCGCCCGCCGCGCCCGCGCCGCCCGCCCCGACATCGCCTTCGGCGCCGATTTCATCGCCGGCTTCCCCACCGAGACCGAGGAGCAATTCCAGGAAATGCTCGACCTGGTGGCGGAGATGGAGCTGAGCTTCCTCCACGTCTTCCCTTATTCGGAACGGCCCGGCACCCCGGCGGCGAAGATGCCCGCGGTGCCGGTCCCGGTCCGCAAGGCGCGCGCCGCCCGGCTCCGCGCCGCCGGCGAGGCGAGTGCCGCCCGCTTCTACCAGGCGCGGCTGGGCCAGGAGGAAGCGGTGCTCTTCGAACGCGACGACCGCGGCCATACCGCGCATTTCGCCCCCATCCGCCTGCTCGGCGGCAGCGCCACCCCCGGCGAGCTGCGCCATCTGCGGGTCACCGGCGCCGATGCCGCCGGCCTGCTGGCCGAGGTCGCCTGATGGCCCTGAAGGACTGGATCGGCCGGCTCCGCGGCAAGGCCCCCGAGCCGCCGCCCGTCGAGCCCCCCCTCACCACGCCGCCCGGCCAATTGCCGGAGCCGGCGCCGCCGCAGGGCGCGCCGAGCCTGCCGCCCCCGGCCGCCCCGAATATCCCGCAGCCGCCCCAGCCCACGGCGCCGGCGCCCTATACCGTGCCCGCCTCGCGCGAGATCCCGCCGCCGCCACCGCCGCCCGAGCCCTTCCAGGAGGAGGTGCTGCCGCCGCACGAGGATGCCGCGGCGCTGCGCGAGGTCGAGGCCCGCGAGGCCGCCGAGGCTGAGCCCCCTGCCCCGGAGCCCGAGCCCGGCGCCCCCGGCGGCTGGTTCTCCCGCCTCAGGACCGGGCTCTCCCGCTCCACCGCCCGGCTGACCGACAGCGTCACCTCGCTCTTCCGCAAGCGCCGCCTGGATGAGGAGGCGCTGGAGGAACTGGAGGAGACGCTGATCGCCGCCGACCTCGGCGTCGCTGCCGCCGGCCGCATCGTCGCCAGCTTCCGCCGCACCCGCTTCGGCAAGGAAGTCACGGACGAGGAGGTGAAGGCGGCCCTCGCCGAGGAGATCGCCGCCATCCTCGGCCCGGTCGCCCTGCCAATGCCGATCGACACCGCCCGTGCCCCGCATGTGGTGCTGGTGGTCGGCGTCAACGGCACCGGCAAGACCACCACCATCGCCAAGCTGGGCCAGCAGTACCGCGACCAGGGGCTGCGCTGCGCCTTCGTCGCCGGCGATACCTTCCGCGCCGCCGCGGTCGAGCAATTGCAGATCTGGGGCGACCGCACCGGCGCCCGCGTGCATGCCCCGGCCAAGCAGGGCGCCGACGCCGCCGGCCTCGCCTTCGACGCGCTGACCACGGCGCGCACCGACGGCACCCAGGTGCTGCTGGTCGATACCGCCGGCCGGCTGCACAACAAGTCCGCCCTGATGGAAGAACTGCGCAAGGTCATCCGGGTGATGAAGCGGGTCGACGCCACCGCGCCGCACTCGGTCCTGTTGGTGCTCGACGCGACCACCGGCCAGAATGCCGTGCAACAGGTAAAAGTCTTCGGCGAGATGGTGGATGTCACCGGCCTCGCCGTCACCAAGCTGGATGGCAGCGCCAAGGGCGGCGTCGTCGTGGCGCTGGCTCAGGAATTCGGCCTGCCGGTGCATTTCGTCGGCGTCGGTGAGAAGGCCGGCGACCTCCGGCCCTTCGCCGCCAAGGATTACGCGCAAGGCCTGCTGGGCCTTTCGTGAGCCCGGTGCTGCCGCGCCGCGCCGCCCTGCTGCTGGCCCTCGCCGGGACACGCACCAGGCCGGCCGGGGCGACGGAACCGGCGGCGCGCTTCATCGACATCCTGCCGAGCAGCGGCGGCGCCCCGGTGCGGCTGAATGCGCGGCAGGTGGTGCGGGTGGCGCGGCTGGAAGGCACCACCATCCTCGATACCACTGCCTTCGTGCAGCAGCGCTCCAGCGAGCCGCTCGAATCCGTGGCGCAGCGCCTGATCGCCGCCGGCCTGCCGCTGGTGCCGCTGACCGACCTGAACGGCGCCCATACCTACCTCGCCCGCGACCGCATCGTGCTGGTCCGCGCCTCCGAGGAACGCCATGCCGCCGGCGCCCGCGCCGCCATCGTCGTCACCGGCCTGCGCTTCGCCACCGATATCGCGGTGCGGGAAACGGTGGCCGAGGCCATGGCCGCCATCGCCCGTGCGCAAAGTCCCCTGGCCCAAGCTCCCCTGACAGGAACGCCCCCATGACCGAGATCCGCTGGGACCGCATGACCGGCCCCGAACTCAAGGCCCTCGCCGGCCGGGATGCCCTCGTGGTCCTGCCCATCGGCAGCCTGGAACAGCATGGCCCACACCTGCCGGTCTGGACCGACAGCGCCTGCGCCCATGAATTCGCCCTGCGCGCCGCCGCCGCCGTGGCCGAGGACCTGCCCGTCGCCGTGCTGCCGCCGATGTGGCTGGGCCTGTCCGAGCACCATCTGCCCTTCGGCGGCACCATCACCCTGGACCATGCCACCTTCCAGGCGGTGCTCCGCTGCATCGTCCGCTCCCTTGTCGCCGACGGCTTCCGCAAGCTGCTCATCGTCAACGGCCATGGCGGCAACATCGACCCGCTGGCGGTCGCGGGGCGGGAGCTGGCGGTGGAATTCGGCATCCCCATCGTCACCACCACCTGGCCGCAGGCGGCCTCGGCCGCCATCGCCGGCATCCTGACCACCCAGCCCGGCATCCAGCACGCCTGCGAGGGCGAGACGGCGCTCTGGCTGGCCCTCGACGCCACCCAGGTCCGGACCGACAGGCTGGAGGCGGCGCTGTCCAACCCGCCGCCCAACCCGCCCGCCGGCTTCCAGCGCTTCTATTCCTTCGAGGAGCGCGCCCCGCGCACCGGCGTCCGCGGCGACCCGCGCGCCGCCACGGCCGAGAAGGGCGAGGCGATCTTCGCCGTGGTGACCAAGGCGATCGCCGCGGCCATGCGCGACCCGGTCCTCTGGACCACGCCGGACCCGGTCTGGGATGCCGGCCGCGGCCTCAGGCCGCAATAGGTCTCTGTCCTGGCGCGTCATTCACGTCCTTCGGTGAGTCCACCTCGGACGATCACGCTCTAGAAGGAAAAGGGCACGTTCAGCCGGGCGCCGGGCGCCGGGCGGAACAGCTTGTCCTCGAGCAGGTTCGGCGCGCCATCGGCCGCCTGGCCCCGCCCGGGCAGGTTGCGGTTGATGATGCTGGGGCCCAGGCTGGCCCGGTCCTGCGGGATGACCCGCGGGGCGTCCAGGTTGCGGTCCGGCACCGGCGCCCGCACCCCGGCCTGGGCATTGGAATGCCGCGGCGCCTGCAACTGCGGCGGCAGCTTGGCGATCTCCAGCGGCGGCGGCTTGGCCGCAGAAGGCGGCCGCGGCCGGCGTGGCGCGGTTGCCGGCCGGGGTGAGGCCAGGCTTGGTGAGGCCGGGCTGGGCGAGGCCACGCTGGGCGCCGCCGGATCCGGCGTATCCTGAGCCCAGGCCCCCGGCGTTCCCAAGGCCAGCAGCAGGATCGGTACCGTCCACCTCATAGTCCCGCCCCCGTCAGCGGCTGGGTGCCCCGCGCATCCTCCGGCGGATTCATCGACGGCGCCCCCAGGGGCAGCCCCTCCATCTCCCGCCAGCGCTCCAGGGCCCAGCGGACGGTCGGGAAGGCGATCTCCTCCCAGGGGATGTCGTCCCAGTCGAAGAGCCGCACCTCCAGGCTTTCCGGCCCGGCGGCGAAACCGGGCTCGGCCAGGCCGGCGCGGAAGATCACCTGCACCTGCCCCAGCCGGGCGATGGAATAGACCGCGAGCACGCCTTCCAGCGCGATTCGCGCCTGGGCTTCCTCCCAGGCCTCGCGCATGGCGCCTTCCTCGACCGTCTCGGCCATTTCCAGGTAGCCGGCCGGCAGGGTCCAAAAGCCGCGGCGCGGCTCGATCGCCCGGCGGCAGAGCAGGATCTGCCCGCCGACGTCGACGACGCTGCCGACGACGATCTTCGGATTCTCATAGGCGACGTAGCCGCAGTCCTGGCAGGTCAGCCGGGTGCGGTCATCGCCTTCGGGAATGGTCCGGACAAAGGCAGCCATGCGCAGAAGATGCGCGGCGCCCGGCGCTTACGCAAGCATCCCCGGCATGCATCCGCCGGCGATCAGCCGCTTCAGACCCGGAGGTCGAGCAGCGAGCCCCGTGGCAGCGGCCGCGACGGCGCCGCGGGCACCGACTCCAGCTTGAGCTGCGGCGGCTGGGCATCCCCGGCCGGCGCGGCCGAAGCACCGGGCGAGACTCCCCGCACCGGCGTGGCCGGACGGGTCGGGGCCACCTGCGTCGTGAAGGCGGCGAGCGCATTGGTGCTGATCATGCGCAGGATAGTCGCCTGCAAAGCTGAATTCGGGGTGAAGGGCGTTTCGGTCGCGCCGAAGAACCAGGGACGGGGAGCAGGGGCGACCGGACGGATGCGCATGCCGCACCCTGGCGGCAGCGCCCGTTAACTGTCCAGTAAGCTTTGGTCACCGGCGACGCAGAGCCTCCGCCGGCGTTAACCGCCGCCGGTCAGGCCGCTTCCAGCGCCTTCACGCCCGGCAGGGTCTTGCCCTCCAGCCATTCCAGGAAGGCGCCGCCGGCGGCCGAGACATAGGTCATCCGCTCCGCCACCCCGGCATGCTTCAGTGCCGAGACGGTATCGCCGCCGCCGCCGATCGACTTCAGCCCGGCCGACTGCGTCAGCCCCGCCACGGATTGGGCGATGGCGACCGTCGCCGCATCGAAGGGCGGCGTCTCGAAGGCGCCGAGCGGGCCGTTCCAGACCAGGGTGCTCGCCTGCCGCAGCCGGCTCTCGATCATCGCCACCGTATCCGGCCCGACGTCGAGCGCCATCATCTCGGCCGGCACGGCATCGACGCTCACCTCCTTCGTCGGCACATGCGCGGCGAAGGCGGAGGCGACCACCAGGTCGGTCGGCAGGATGATCTCGCAATTGGCCGCCGCGGCCCCGGCCAGGATCTCCCGTGCCGTGTCGTACATGCCCGCTTCCTGCAGGGACTTGCCCATGGCGTGGCCCTGCGCCGCGAGGAAGGTATTGGCCATGGCCCCGCCGATGACCAGCACATCGACCTTCTTCGTCAGGTTGCCCAGCAGGTCCAGCTTGGTGCTGACCTTGGCGCCGCCGACGATCGCCATCACCGGCCGCGCCGGCGTGCCGAGCGCCGCATCCAGCGCCTCCAACTCCGCCTGCATCAGCCGTCCGGCATAGGCCGGCAGCAGATGCGCCACGCCCTCGGTGCTGGAATGGGCGCGATGGGCCGCGGAGAAGGCATCGTTCACATAGGCATCGGCCAGTTTCGCCAGGCCGGCCGAGAGCGCCGGGTCGTTCTTCTCCTCGCCGGCGTGGTAGCGGGTATTCTCCAGCAGCAGGACCTCGCCGTCCTTGAGCGCCGCCGCCGCGGCCTCGGCCGCCGGGCCGACGCAGTCGTCGACGAAAGCCACCGGCCGCTCCAGTGCCGCCGACAGCGCCGCAGCCATCGGCTGCAGCGACATCTCGGAGACGCGCTTGCCCTTGGGCCGGTCGAAGTGGGAGCAGACGATGACCCGCCCGCCCTTGTCCGCCAGTTCCTTGATGGTCGGCGCCAGCCGGTCGATCCGCGTCCGGTCGGTGATGACCCCGTCCTTAACCGGCAGGTTCAGGTCGGCGCGCAGCAGGATGCGCTTGCCCTGGGGGGAGAGGTCGTCGAGCGTGCGGAAGCGGGGCATCGAAGGGCTCCGGAAGGAAGCAAGACGGGGGAGCGAACTCCCCCGCCCCCCTCCTTTTTTTATTAGTTAACTAATAGAAATAGATGAGGGGTCCGGGGAGAATACCTTCTCCCCGGCCTTCTCTTTCCTACAGGCTGCCGAACAGCGCGGCGGTGTCGCTCATCCGGTTGGAGAAGCCCCACTCGTTGTCGTACCAGCTCATCACCCGCGCCATCGCGCCATCGACCACCGCCGTCTGCGTCGCATCGAAGGTCGAGGACGCCGGGTTGTGGTTGAAGTCGATGCTGACCAGCGGCGCGGTGTTGTAGGCGAGGATGCCCTTCAGCGCGCCCTCGGAGGCCGCCTTCATCGCCGCGTTAATGTCCTCCTTCGTGACGCCTTCCTTCTTCAGGTTCACGTCGAGGGAGACCAGCGAAACGTTCGGCGTCGGGATGCGGATGGCGGTGCCGTCCAGCTTGCCCTTCAGCTCCGGCAGCACGAGGCCCACCGCCTTGGCCGCGCCGGTGCTGGTCGGAATGGCGGAAACCGCCGCCGCGCGGGCGCGGTGCAGGTCCTTGTGCAGCGTGTCGACGGTGTTCTGGTCACCGGTATAGGCGTGGATGGTGACCATGTAGCCGCGCAGGATGCCGAAGTTGTCGTGCAGCACCTTGGCGACCGGCGCCAGGCAGTTGGTGGTGCAGGAGGCGTTCGAGACGACCGTCATGTCCTTGGTCAGCGTCTGGTGGTTGACGCCGTAGACGATGGTCGCATCGGCATTGTCGCCGGGGGCCGAGATCAGCACCTTGCGGGCGCCGGCCTGGATCAGCGCGGAGGCCTTCTCCTTGCTGGTGAAGATGCCGGTGCACTCGAGCGCCACGTCGACGCCCTGGAAGGGCACCTTGGTCGGGTCGCGCTCGGCGCTGACCACGATCGGCGCGTACTGGCGGCCATTGGCGCTGATGATGATCTTGTTGCCGTCCACGGCGACCTCGCCGGGGAAGCGGCCATGCACGCTGTCGTAGCGGAACAGGTGCGCATTCGCCTCGACGCTGCCGAGGTCGTTGATCGCGATGCATTCCACATCGGTCCGGCCGCTTTCGATCAGCGCCCGCAGCACCAGGCGCCCGATGCGCCCGAACCCGTTGATGGCGACCTTTACGGCCATGTCCCGACTTCCTTCTTTCTGCTTAAGCCAAACTACCCAAGGCGCTTCTTCACCGCCGCCACGACGGCATCCGGCGTGATCCCGAAATGGCGGAACAGGTCATCCGCCGGGGCGGAAGCACCGAAGCCCCCCATCCCGATGAAGATCCCGTCCGGACCCAGCCAGCGTTCCCAGCCGAAGCCCACCGCCGCCTCGACCCCGACGCGGAGCGCCGAGCCCAGGACCTGGTCCCGATAGGAGGCGTCCTGCGCGGCAAAGAGTTCCCAGCACGGCAGCGACACCACCGCGGTGGCGATACCTTCGGCCTCCAGCGCCGTGCGGGCAACCAGGGCCAAGGGCACTTCCGAGCCAGTGGCGATCAAGGTTGCGCGTCGTTCGCCCGAGGCCTCCTCGGCGACGTAACCGCCGCGGGCACAGCGATTCTCGCCGCTGTCGGTGCGGAAGGGGGTCAGGTTCTGCCGCGACAGCGCCAGCACGCTCGGCCCATCCGCCCGCTTCACCGCGAGTTCCCAGCATTCCGCCGTCTCCATCGCATCGCCCGGGCGGAACACCGCCAGGTTCGGGATGCAGCGGAGCCCGGCCAGGGTCTCGACCGGCTGATGCGTCGGGCCATCCTCGCCGAGGCCGATGCTGTCATGCGTCAGCACATGGATGACGCGCTGGCGCATCAGCGCCGCGAGGCGGATCGCCGGCCGCATGTAGTCGGCGAAGACCAGGAAGGTGCCGGAATAGGGAATGATCCCGCCATGCAGCGCCATGCCGTTCATGGCCGCCGCCATGCCGTGTTCCCGCACGCCCCAATGGATGTAGCGCCCGGCGAAATTCCCCCGCACCACCGCGGGGATGCCCTTCACGTTGGTGTTGTTGGACCCCGTGAGGTCGGCCGAGCCGCCCACCATCTCCGGCACCGCCGGCACCAGGGCCTCCAAGGCCCGCTGGCTGGCGATGCGGCTGGCGATCTTCGGCATGTCCTCGGCGGTCTTGGCCCGCAGCGCGGCCAGCGGCTCGTGCCAGGCTTCCGGCAGGCGGCCGGCGATGGCGCGCTCGAAATCGGCCTGCATCGGGTGCTTGGCCAGGCGCTTCAGCCAAGCCCGGCGGGTGCCGCCGCCCCGCTTGCCGGCGGTCTCCCAGCTGGCCCGCAGGCCTTCCGGCACCTCGAAGGGCGGGTAGTTCCAGCCCATGGCCGATTTCGCCGCCGCCGCCTCGGTACTGCCCAGCGGGCTGCCATGGCTGCCCGCGGTGCCAGCCTTGGTCGGGGCGGAGAAGCCGATGATGGTCCGGCAGGCCAGCAAAACCGGCTTGTTCACCCGCATCGCCCAGGCCATGGCCGAGGCCACCGCCGCCGGGTCATGCCCATCGACGCGCCGCACCGCCCAGCCATAGGCGGAGAAGCGCTTCAGCGTGTCGTCCGTGAAGGAGAGGCTGGTATCGCCATCGATGGTGATCTGGTTGTCGTCATACAGCACCGTCAGCTTGTCGAGCTGCAGATGCCCGGCCAGCGAGGCCGCCTCATGGCTGATGCCTTCCTGCAGGCAGCCGTCGCCGGCGATGGCCCAGGTCCGGTGGTCCACCAGGGACTTGCCGAATCGCGCCGCCAGCAGCCGTTCCGCCAGCGCCATGCCGACCGCATTGGCGATCCCCTGGCCCAGCGGCCCGGTGGTGGTCTCGATCCCCGGGTGCTCGCCGAACTCGGGGTGCCCCGCCGCCGGCGAATGCAGCTGCCGGAAGCGCTTCAGCTCTTCGATCCCCATGCCGTCATGGCCAGTGAGGTTGAGCAGCGCATAGAGCAGCATCGAGCCATGCCCGGCGCTGAGCACGAAGCGGTCGCGGTCCGGCCAGCGCGGGTCGGCGGCGTCGAATTTCAGGAATTTGGTGAAGAGCACGGTCGCCACATCGGCCATGCCCATCGGCATGCCGGGGTGGCCGGACTTCGCCTGCTCCACCGCATCGATCGCCAGGGCCCGGATGGCATCCGCCATCCGCCGTTCCTCGGTGGCCGGCCGGGCCAGGATGGCGGCCTGCGCCGCCCAGGCGGGGTTGGGCTTGGACTGCGGCTGGATATCGGGCTCGACGCTGGCCAAAACAGTAATCCTCTGGACTGCCGCGCCCTATACGGCGCAGGGCCGCCAGGGGCAACCGCCCGGCCCTCGCCCCGCGGCGGCAAGTTTCATCGCCCGGATGATTCCAGTCCGGCCCCGCATGCTCTAGCCTGCGGCCATGGATACCCCCGCCCCTGCCCCCTACCGCGAGGGGCTGCCGCCGCAGCCACCCGGCCCGCCCGAGGGCGAGCAGCATTTCACCGCCTCCGAGACCATCCGCGACCTCGTCATCGGCATGGCCGATGGCCTCACCGTCCCCTTCGCCCTGGCCGCCGGCCTCTCCGGCGCGGTCGCCGCCAATCCGCTGATCGTCACCGCGGGCCTGGCCGAGATCGCCGCCGGCTGCGTCGCCATGGGCCTCGGCGGCTACCTCGCCGCCCGCACCGATGCCCAGCACTACGTGGCGGAACGCGCGCGGGAGGAACAGGAGACCAAGGACTACCCAGACCGCGAGAAGTGGGAAGTCGCGGCCATCCTGCACCGCTACGGGCTGCGCGGTGAAACCCTGGCCCGCGCCAGCGATGCCATCGCCGCCGACCGCCGCCGCTGGGTCGATTTCATGATGCGCTTCGAGCTGGAACTGGCCGAGCCGGCCGCCGACCGGGCGGCGAAATCGGCCGCGACCATCGGCGGCGCCTATCTGGTCGGCGGATTGATCCCGCTCTCGCCCTATATCCTGATGGCGGAGACCGGCCCGGCGCTGGCGGTCTCGGCCGGGCTGACCGGCTTGGCGCTGTTCGGCTTCGGCTGGCTGAAGGCGCGGGCGACCGGGCTGCCGGCCTTCCGCGGAGCGGCGCAGACGCTGGCGATCGGCGGGCTGGCGGCCTGCGTCGCCTATGTCGTGGCCAAGGCGGTGGGTGGCTAGAGGGGCCGATTCGCCCGCGCCACCACCGCCTCGAACAGCACCTGGCACCCGGCCTCCGCCTCGCCCGGCTCGATGCTCTCCGCCTCGTTGTGCGAAAGCCCATCCTTGCAGGGCGTGAAGATCATCGCCGTCGGCACGCTGCGCGCCACATAGACCGCGTCATGCCCGGCACCCGAGACGATCTCCCGTGCCGGCAGCCCCAGCCGCGCCGCCGCCTGCCGCACCAGGTCCACGCAGCCCGCATCGAAGGGCTGCGCCGCCAGGCGGAACAGCTCGGTCAGCACCAGCCCGACGCCGCAGTCGCGCGCGATGAAGCCCGCCTCGCGCGGGAATTGCGCCGCCAGCCGGCCGATCTCGGCGGTATCGGGGTGGCGGAATTCGACGCTGAAGCGCACCTCGCCGGGGACCACGTTGCGGCTGTTCGGCAGCACATGCAGCTGGCCCACCGTGCCGCGGCCATCCTCGCCGCGCGCCCGCATCATCCGGTCCACCAGGTCGATGATCCGCGCGGCGCAGACCAGCGCATCCTTGCGCGCGGAAGGCGGCGTCGTGCCCGCATGGGCATCCTGGCCGGTCACCACCGCGTCGTACCAGACCTGCGCCTGGGCGCCGGTGACGATGCCGATCTGCCTGCCCTCCCGCTCCAGGATCGGCCCCTGCTCGATGTGCAGCTCGAAATAGGCATCCGCCGGGAATGGCGCCGCCGGCACCGCGCCCTTGTAGCCGATGGCGGTCAGCGCTTGCTCGACCGTCACGCCCTCGACGTCGGTCAGCCCATAGACCTTGTCCAGCGGATAGACGCCCGCCCAGGCGCCGCTGCCCATCAGCGAATGGCCGAAGCGGCTGCCTTCCTCGTCGGTCCAGTTCACCAGCTCGATCGGCGCCTCGGTGGTGATGCCGAGGTCGTTGAGGCTGCGCATCACCTCGAGCCCGGCGATCACGCCCAGCGCCCCGTCGAACTTCCCGCCCGAGGGCTGGCTGTCGAGGTGGCTGCCCAGCAGCACCGGCAGGCGCTTGGGGTCCCGCCCCTCGCGCCGGGCGAACATGTTGCCGATGGCATCGACCCGCACCGTCAGGCCGAGCGCCTCGCACCATTCCGAGAAACGCTGGCGGCCGCGCTGGTCCACCTCGGTCAGGGTCAGCCGCTTCACCCCGCCCTTCGGCGTCGCGCCGATCTCGGCCATGGACATCAGGCTGTCCCACAACCGCTTGCCGTCGATCCGCTGGTTGGTGCCGCTCATGAGGATGCCCGCCGCCGCTGGTTGCGCTGGCGGGGCTGTAGTCCCAGCCGCCCGAGCCTGTCCAGGCGGCACCGCAGCGGGCATGCTGGCGGCAAGGCCGACAAGGCCAGAGACCGGAGGACTGTCCCATGCCCCACCTGCCCCGCCGCGCCCTGCTCGGCGCCATCGCCGCGCCGCTGGTCGCCCGCCCCGCCCTCGCCCAGCCCGAGCCCTGGCCCAGCCGGCCGCTCCGCCTCGTCATTCCCTTCCCGCCGGGCGGCTCGGTCGATATCGTCGGCCGGCTCCTGGCCGAGCGCCTGGCGCCGCTGCTCGGCCAGCCGATGGTGGTGGACAACCGCCCCGGCGGTGCGACGGCGATCGGCGCGGTGCAGGTCGCCCGCAGCCCGGCCGATGGCTATACCCTGCTCTACGGCACGCCGGCGACGCAGATGGTGAACCCGTCGCTGATGCGCAGCCTGCCCTATGACCCGGACCGCGACTTCGCCGCCATCGTCAGCGTCATGCGCGCGCCCAACCTCCTGGCAGTGCATCCCTCGCTCGGCGTGACCGACGTGGCCGGGCTCATCGCCCTGGCGAAGCGCCGCCCCGGCGCCCTCAGCTATGCCAGCAACGGCATCGGCACCAGCAACCACCTTTCGGGCGAGATGCTGAAATCGATGGCCGGCATCGACCTGCTGCACGTCCCGCACCGCGGCTTCGCCGCCTATGCCGGGGACCTGCTGGCCGGGCGCATCGGCATGGCCTTTGGCACCATCTCGGACATGCTGCCGCATACCCGCTCCGGCGCCCTCGTCGCACTCGCCGTCACCAGCGCCGGGCGCACCCCGCTGCTGCCCGAAATCCCCGCGATCGCCGAGACCGTGCCGGGCTACGAGGCGGTTGCCTTCAACTACATCGCCGGCCCCGCCGGCCTGCCCGAACCCGTCGTCGCCCGGCTCAACGCCGCCTTCAACCAGGTCCTGGCCGAGCCGGACGTGGTCCGCCGCATGGCCGAGACCGGCGTCGAGGCGATCAGCGGCACCACCCCGGCGCAGACCGAGGCGACCATCCGCGGCGAGCGCGCCCGCTGGAGGCAGGTGATCGAGGCTGCCGGCATCCAGCCGGAATAGCCGCCGGGGAACCCTGGCACGCGCCGTCCGGCCTCCCGATATCCATCGGATGCACCGCCGCCGGCTGCTCATCGCCCTCGCCCTTGCCGCCTCGCCCGCCGCGGCCGAAACGCCACCCGCCGAGCGGCAGCGGCAACTGGAGGCCTGGTGGGCCCGCCAGCGCGAGAAGGAGGCCGCCGAGCGCGCCCGCAATGCCCCGAGCGAGGCCCGCCGCGACCAGACCCGCGACCAATTCGAGCGCTGGAACCGGCAGAACGACCGCCGCCGCGGCATCGCCCCCTACCCCTTCTGAAGGGGGATGCACGTCACCATTCGCGTCCCCACCGGGCCGGTCGGCCCGGGGCTGATCATGCCCGGAACGCTGCGCTCCCGGCCTTTGGCTGGAAAGTCCCGCCGCCCCTGCTAGCGTCGCCGCAAAGCCCGGGGATGGAGACAAGGATGATGCGCTGGCTGCTCGCGCTGCTGCTCGCCTGCGGGACGCTGCCTGCCCAGGCCGAATGGCCGGATCGCCCGCTGACCATCATCGTCCCCTTCGGCCCCGGCGGCGGCGGCGACGTCGCCGCGCGCAGCATCGCCCGCTGGATGGAACCGCGCCTCGGCCAGCCCGTGGTGGTGGTGAACCGGCCCGGCGCCGGGGGCGAGATCGGTTTCGCGGCGACCCGCCGGGCAGCGCCCGACGGCTATACCATCGGCGTCGTCACCCTGCCCAACCTCGTCACCATCCCGATCGAGCGCCGGGCGCAATATGCCGTCGACGACCTCGAGCCGGTCGCCAACCTCGTCGACGACATCGGCGGCATCTTCGTCCGCGCCGACAGCCGCTTCCGCAACCTGGCCGACCTGCTGCAGCAGGCGCGCGGCAATCCCGGCGGCGTCAGCTTCGGCACCACCGGCGTCGGCAGCTATGCCCATTTCGGCATGCTGGCGCTGGAGCGGCTGGCCGGCGTGAGCCTGACCGCCGTCTCCTACGGCGGCACCGCCGCCATGCGCAGCGCCCTGGTGCAGGGCGGGCTGCTGGTCGCCGGCCTGAGCATGGCCGATGCGGCGGAGGAGATGCAGTCCGGCCTGTTCCGCCCGCTCGGCCAGATGGCGGCGGAACGCTGGGCCGGGGCGCCGATGGTGCCGACCCTGCGGGAACAGGGCTTCGATATCCGCTACAGCTCCATGCGCGGCTTCGCCGCCCCGGCCGGCACCCCGCCCAGCGTCATCCGCCAGCTCTCGCAGCTCATGGGCGAGGCGACGCGGGACCCGGACTACCGCCGCGTCGCCGAAAGCCAGGCGATGCCGCTGCGCTTCCTGGACCACAAGGCCTTCGCCGCCGAGATCGCCCGCCAGCAGGCGGAGTATTCCCGGATCTGGCGCGAAAGCCCCTGGCGGGAGTGAGCGGGTGGGGCGCCAGGGTCCGCGGCGATCCGGGCCGGCCGCAGGCAAGGCTTGCGCCCCCGCCTCCGGCCGTTGTCCACTCGCCCTTCCCCGGGAGGATCCCAAGATGCCGCGCGCCCATCCCCTGCTGCTGGCGGCCGCCCTGGCGCTGCCCATCGCCCTCCCGCTGCTGGGCACGGCGCTTGCCCAGCGCCCCGCCTATACCCCCGGCCCGGAGAACATCACCCTGCCGGAGGGCTGGGAGAGCCGCTTCATCCGCTTCGCCACCCTCGACAATGCCCAGCGCAAGATCGTGCGGAATTTCTACGTGAACCCGGAAGCCTTCGCCGCGGCGAAGCCCGGCCAGCCGCTGCCCGAGGGCACGCTCATCATCCTGGCCGACAACCGCGCCCGGCTCGCCGCCGATGGCACGCCGCTGCGGGACCAGCAGGGCCGCCTCATCCCGGAACCCGGCTGGGCCGCCATCGGCGTGCAGCAGAAGGAGCCCGGCTGGGGCGAGGGCTATGGTCCGGAGAAGCGCAACGGCACCTGGGAATACGCCCGCTTCAACGGCGACGGCAGCCGCAACCCCGCCAGCGTGGAGGCCTGCTTCACCTGCCACTTGCAGACCCGCCCGCAGCAGGACTTCGCCTTCAACTTCTGGGACTTCGTGCAGTCGCGGCAGTAATGGACCCGATCGCCCGGCTCTCGATCCGCCTCGCCCGGCTGTTCCGCCACCCGCCCGGGCGGCGCAAGGCCATCGTCATGCTGGTGGCGCTGGTCCTGGCGCTGGCCATCGGCATCGCCGACCGCGCCTTCGACCTGTTTCCCAGGACGGAGCACGGCCACGCCCGCCTGCTCCGCTGGCACTAGGCCAGGTCCGGCGCTCCTGTCGGCACCGACCTCGGTCTCGTCGCGTGGTTCACCTCAGGCCATCACGCCCTAGGCCCGCATCAGCACCCGCACATGCGCCGCCGCGCTGCTCGCCAGCGCCTCCAGGTCGTAGCCGCCCTCCAGCGTGCTCACGACATGCCCGCCGCAGTGCCGTTCGGCGAGGCCGCAGAGCTCCGCCGTCAGCCAGGCGAAATCCGGCTCCCGCAGCCGCAGCTGCGCCAACGGGTCGCGCGCATGCGCATCGAAGCCGGCCGAGATCACCAGCAGCCCCGGCGCGAAGGCCTCGATCTCCGGCAGCAGCCGGGCCCAGGCCTCCCGGAACGCCACCCCATCGGCGCCCGGCCGCAGCGGCGCGTTGAAGATGTTGCCGACGCCGCGTTCCCGCGCATCCCCGGTGCCGGGATACAGTGGCCATTGATGCGAGGAGGCATAGAGGATGCTCGCATCCCCCTCGACGCAGGCCTGGCTGCCGTTGCCGTGGTGGACGTCGAAATCGACCACCGCAACCCGCGCCACGCCATGCGCCGCCTGGGCATGCCGCGCCGCGACGATGGCATTGGCAAACAGGCAGAAGCCCATCGGCTTGCCCGGCTCGGCATGGTGCCCCGGCGGCCGCACCGCGCAGAAGGCCCGCCGCACCCCGCCCGCCAGCACCGCATCCACCGCGGCGACGCCGGCGCCCGCCGCCCGCAACGCCGCCTCGGCGCTGCCCGCGCTCATGATGGTATCGCCATCAAGCGCGACGCTGTCGCCCGGCGCCGGGCGGATGCCGCAGATCGCCGCCACGTAATTCGCCGGATGCACCCGTTCGAGCTGCTCGGCCGTCGCCTCCGGCGCCTCGTCGCGGATCAGGTCGGAGAACTCCTCCCGGTCCAGCGCCTGCAGCACCGCGCGCAGCCGGTCGGGGCATTCGGGATGGCCCTCGCCCGGCTCGTGCAGCAGGCAGGCCCGGTGGGTCAGCAGCAGCACGCTCATGCCGGCTCGGCCCGCTTGCGCAGGGTGAAGCGCCAGACCCCGGCATTCTCCTCGGCCGCGAGCAGCGCGTGGCCGGTCTCCCCGCAATAGGCTGGGAAATCCTTCGCCGCGGCCGGATCGGTCGCCAGCACCACCAGCACCGCCCCGGGCGCCAGCCCACGCATCGCCTTGTTCGCCTTCAGCACCGGCAGGGGGCAGGCCAGCCCCTGCACGTCGAGCAATGTTTCCACCATGCCGGCGAGTCCAGCACCCGGCACCCGCGCTGACAAGGCTTCAGGTGAGCGCGGTTCCTTCCAGGGTGATCCGGTGCAGCAGCCGCCGCTCCCCCTGGTAGTCGTTGGCGGCGTAATGCCAGGTCGCCCGGTTGTCCCAGAAGGCCAGCGAGCCCTCCCGCCAGCGGAAGCGGCACTGGAATTCCGGCCGGGCGGCGTGGCGGTAGAGGAAGTCCAGCAGCGGCCGGCTCTCCTCGTCGGTCCAGCCCTCGAAGCGCAGGGTGAAGCCGGGGTTCACATACAGCGCCTTCCGGCCGCTCTCGGGATGGGTGATGACCACGGGATGCACCGCGTCCTGCACCGCCTGGTCGGGGTTGCGGTAGCGGCCATCGGCCTCCTTCTTCCCCGGGCCGAAGACATGCCGGCTGGAATGCACCGCCCGCAGCCCCGCCAGGGTCGCCTGCAACCCGGGGGAGAGCGCGTCATGCGCGGCATACATGCTGGCGAACAGCGTATCGCCGCCGTTCGGCGGCAGCTCCCGCGCCAGCAGGACGGAGCCCATGGCGGGGATCTGGTCGTAGCTGTGGTCGGTATGCCAGCCGCCGCCGATGTTCTTGCTCTGCCCCGGCTCCTTCCGCACCTCGGCGATCTCGGGGAAGCCGGCCGCCTGGGCGAAGAAACGGTTGACGTTGATGGGCGCGAAGCGCGCGGCGAACGCGATGTGCTGGTCCGGCGTCATCGCCTGGTCGCGGAAGAAGACCACGCCGCGGTCCGCCAGGGTCTTCCGGATCAGCCCCACTTCCGCCTCGCCCAGCGGCGCCGCCAGGTCGATGCCGCGGATCTCGGCGCCGACCGCCGTGGTCAGCGGCTCGACCTCGATGGAATTGCTCAGCATGGTGCACCTCCCTTTTGCCGCGCATTCCGCACGAAACGCCTCGCCGCTTCAAGCGAACCGCTAGGGCCGCCGCTCGATCCCCCAGAAGACCGGAAAGCTGAAGGGCACCACCCCCCGCAGGTTGGACCGCCAGGCCGGTGGCCCGGCGAATTGCCCGCCCGGGACGAAGGTCACGGCGTCATGCACCAGCGTCTGCAGCTCGTCCGCCACCGCCCGCTGCGCCTCCGGCGTCGCCGCCTCGGAGAAGCGCGCGACCACCGGGGTGATCCGCAGGTCGCAGTACCAGCCGGGATATTCCGTGCAGTTGTAGGCGATCAGCGGATTGGCCAGCGGATTCACCATGTCCACGCCATTCAGCACGATCGGCGCCACGCTCCAGCCGCCGTTCGCCACCGTCGCCCGGCTCAGCCGCTTCTGCGCGACCGTCGCATAGTCCGAGCTGCGCAGATCGACGTTGAACCCGGCGCGGCGCATCTGGTCCGCCATCACCAGCCCGATCGGGTTCAGCAGCGCCGAGGCCTGGGCATGCAGGAAGACCACCGGCTCGTTCGCGTAGCCCGACTCCCGCAATAGCTGCCGCGCCCGCTCGGTGCTGGCCGCCTGCAGCGCGGCGGTGCCCGCCGTGGTCGAGCCCGCGGCGTTGCACATGTAGATCGAGCCGCAATAGGGCACCACCATGTCGTCCGGCAGCCCCATCGCCGCCATGATTTCCGGCTGCAGGATCGCCGCCTGCAGCGCCTGCCGCACCTTCGGGTTGTTGAAGGGCGGCACCGCATGATTGATGTTCAGCACGGCGAGGAACTGGTCGATGCCGCGCGGCTGGCCGACGGTGATGGCGCGGTTCCGCCGCATCGGCGCGATGAAGTCGAAGGGCACGATCTCGAGGAAATCCAGCTCGCCGGATTGCAGCGCCGCCGCCCGCGTCGCCTGGTCGGCGATGCTCAGCAGCTCGATCCGCTCCATCCTCGCCACCTTGCCGCCCGAGAGCGCATCCGGCGCCTCCTCCCGCGGCCGGTAGCGCGGGTTGCGGACGAAGCTGGCGCGCTCGCCCGGCCGCCATTCGGATTGCAGGAAGCGATAGGGGCCGGAGCCGATGATCTCCGGCACCGCGGTCATCGCATCATGCGCCGCGAGCCGCGCCGGCATCATCACCGGGATGGTATGGCCGGCCTTGCCCAGCGCCTCGATGACGAAGGCGAAGGGCCGGTTGAGGACGATCTCGAAGCGCTTCGCATCCACCACGCGCATCTCGCGGGTCGCCGCCATCAGCTGCCCGCCGAGCGCCTCCCGCTTCGCCCAGCGGCGGATCGAGGCGACGCAATCCTCCGCCGTCACCGCCGCGCCGTCGCTCCATTCGAGCCCGTCGCGCAGGGTGAAGCGATAGGTCAGCCGGTCCGGGCTGATCTCCCAGCCGGCGAGCATCTGCGGCTTGTAGTGGCCCTGGCTGTCCAGCGAGACCAGTGTGTCGAAAACCAGATAGGCGAAGACCCGCGTCGCATTGATCGTGGTGACCAGCGGATCGAGGATCTGCAGCTCGGTATTCAGCGACACGCGCAGGGTGCGGTCTGGCACACGCTCCTGGGCCCCCGCCGGCGTGGCGCCGAGGGCGAGCAGGGCCAGCAGCCCAGCCAAGGGACGAATCATCATCGGCACGATCCTCGCTCGGGACAGGCCGCAGTCTGGCGTTATTGGGATGCGCTAGGCAGCAGCATCCTTGCGGAAATGCGCGTAATTCTGGCCGCGGAACCAGGCCATGTAGTCGCCCACCGTCTGCGCCGGGAAGCGCGCCGGGTTCTCCGCCGAGACGCAGCCCGGCAGCGCCTCGATCATCGTCTCCGGGTTCGGGTGGAAGAAGTAGGGGATGGCATAGCGCGCCGTCCCCATGGTGTTGAAGGCGCGATGCGGCGTCGACAGGAAGCGCCCGTTGGTCCAGCGGTTCAGCACGTCGCCGGTATTCACCACGAAGGTCTCGGGGATCACCGGCGCCGAGATCCACTCGCCGTCCTGGGTGCGGATCTGCAGCCCCGGCACCGGGTTCTGCGCCAGCAGGGTGAAGAAGCTGCTGTCGGTATGCGGCGCGATGCCATACTCGTCGGCACCATAGGCCACGGGGGGGTAATGCGTCAGCCGCAGGCTGGACAGCGAGCGGTCGCAGAGCGGCCCGAAGTAATCCGCCGGCAGGTCCAGCGCCCGCGCATAAATGGGCAGCAGCCGCATCGACAGCGCCTCGAGCGCGGCGAAGTAGCGCAGCGTGATGTCGCGGAATTCCGGAATGGCCGCCGGCCAGCGGTTGGCCGGCTTCGCCGGGTCGCGTTCCGGATTGACGAAGAAGGCCTCGTTCTCGTTCGGCTTGCGCACCGCGACCAGCCCATTGGCCCGCGTCGTGCTGCTTTTGTACGGCAGGTAGCCCTGCATCGCGTCGTCGAGCTTGACCTCGAGCTTCGCCTCCATCGGCTGCGCGTGGAAGCGCGCCGCCATGGCGAAGCAGTTCTGCACCAGGGTGAAGGGCACCCCATGGTTCGCGATGAACAGGAAGCCCACCGTCTCGCAGATGCGGCGCAGCTCGGCGGCGGTGGCCTCCAGCGCGCCGGGCTCGCCGGCGAAGGCCGGGCCGAGGTCAAGCAGGGGAATCGAATCGGGCATCGGATCAGCTCCTTCGGCTGGCGTCGCATTCCGTCCCGGCCGGAGCATGCGGGACGGAATGCAGCCGGTCAAACCTCGGCGCCAATCGGCTCAGCGCGGTGGCCTGCTGTAGTCCGCCGGGGCATTCGGCACGGGGCCGCCGTCGGCCCGGCGCAGCAGCTGGGCCACTGGCGGGTCGCTGCGCGATTCCTCCAGTCGCAGCAGGCCCTCGGCATCCGGCAGGAAGGCCATGCTGCCGCCACCCGGCGTCTCCACCTGCAGCACGCAGGCTCGCTGCGTCGGCGGGCCGAGACGCGCCAGCGCCGGGGCGTGGATGGCCGCGACCTGCGGCAGCGCCGCCGTCACCGCCTCCAGCGGGCGTTCCCGGATATCCTGGGCCGGTCGCAGCGGGATGCGGCTGCCGGCCGCGCCGGCATTGACGACGACCGCTGCCGCATCGATGGCGAAGCGGTCGCCGCGACCATCGGCGCCGACCCAGCTTCCCTGGAACTGGCCGAGCCCGCAGGCTGCCATGGACGGTGACGGCAAGGCCAGGCCGCAGATGAGCAGGGCGCCGGACAGCCACCAGGCGGCAGCGCCGCGGCGCGGCAGAGGCCGGCTCACATCGTGATCCCTGGCAGGTATTGCGTCTTGCCGGTGTGCTTCTGCTTCATGGCAGTCAGCACCTGGCCCCGGTTGCCGGAGGGCACGACCGAGCAATGGACCCAGCCCGAATTCGGCTCGCCCTGGGTGTAGAACTCCAGGATCAGCTGGTCGAAGACCAGCGTGTCCTTGATCCATTGGCAGATCTCGCCATTGGCGACACCGTCGATCTCGAAATCCACCGCCTCTCCCTTCATGTGCTGCGACGTCGTCGATCCGCCGATCCGGGTATTCAGCGCGGGCGACCGGTAGCCGCTATTGACCCGCACCGGCTTGCCATATTGGCTGCGCACCTTCTCGAGGATGTAGGTGCAGCAATAGCGCAGCTTCAGGATGGTTTCCGGCTCGGTGGGCCAGTTGTCGATGCCGGCCTGGTTGGACTTGATCAACTCCCGGAGCCGGAAATGCGGGGTCAGCAGGATGTCGCTCCGAGTCCGAATGACCTCGGCCAGCCCCTCGGTTGTGTAATCCATCGATCGATCTCTCCACCCCGGGTGATCCGGGGCGAAGTGATGCTATACCAGAACGACAGCCTTGACATTCCTGCAATGATACCGTCCGCCTACCGCAGCAGCGCCCGCAGCCAGACCGCGACCGCAGCCGCCCCGGCATCCGGCACGCCCAGCACCCGGTCGCCGAGATAGCTCGCCCGCCCGAGCTTCGGCGACATCCCCGCCGTCGCCGCGACCCCGGCCTCCGCCGCCGCGACCGCCGCCGCCAGCCCGGCCGTGGCGAAGGCCGCCGCCGCCGGCACCAGCGCATCCAGCATGGTCCGGTCGCCCGGCTTCGCCCCACCCAGCTCGCCGATGGCCGCGACGCCGGCTTCGAAAGCCGCCGCCCAATCCGCCGGCGAGGGCCGCGGCGGCAGACGTCTCGCCGCCCGCAGCAGCGCCGTCGCATAGAAGGGACCGGAACTGCCGGCGATCGCCCGCCGCAACGCCTCCCCCATCGCCGCCAGCGCGGTCGGCGGCTCGGCCCAGGCGCCATCCGGCAACGCCCGCAGCGCCGCCGCGCCGCGCACCATGCTGAGGCCGAGGTCGCCGTCGCCCGCCGCGGAATCCAACTCGGTCAGCCGCACCTCCGCCGCCTCCAGCGCCGCCGCCACCGCCAGCACCGCATCCCGCAGCACCGGGTCGGCCGGCCGTCCCGCCGCTGGCGCCGCCCGCGCCACCGCCGGCACCACCACCCGCTGCGCGATCCGCCCCGCCCCCGGCCAGGCCGGCGCGCTCCCGGGCGCGTCCAGCAGCGCCAGCCGCGCCGCATCCAGCCGCAGCACCGACAGCGAGCACCCCGGCATCTCCAGCGCGGTGAGGAAATCCCCGGCCCAGGCCCGGTCCACCACCAGCCCGGCCTCCCGCAGCACCGCGATGGCGCGGCGGGCGATGATCGCCAGCTCCATCGGCGGCGTCCCGCCCAGCCCGTTCACCAGCAGCGCCACCCGCTCCCCGGCCACCAGCCGGCCATCCGCGATGATGGTCGCCATGATCCGCTCGACCAGCGCATCCGCCGGGGCCAGCGCCGCCCGCTCCACCCCCTGCTCGCCATGGATGCCGAGGCCCAGCTCGATCTCGGCATCGCCGAGGACGAAGCCCGGCCGCCCCGCTGCCGGCACGGTGCAGGCGCCGAGCGCGACCCCCATGCTGCCGAGCTCCGCCGCCGCCGCCCGCGCCACCGCGGCGACCTCGGCCACCCCCTGCCCCGCCGCCGCCGCGGCGCCGGCCAGCTTGTGGATCAGCACCGTCCCGGCGATCCCCCGCCGGCGCTCCGGCGGCACGGTCTCGCGCAGCGCCACGTCATCGGCGACCACCACCACCTCGCAGGGGATGCCCTCGCCGCGCGCCAGCTCCGCCGCCAGGCCGAAGTTCAGCCGGTCCCCGGTGTAGTTCTTCACGACCAGCACCGCGCCCGCCGGCCCCGCCGCCGCCCGGATGCCGGCCAGCACCGCATCGACGCTGGGGGAGGTGAAGACGTCGCCTGCGATGGCGCCCGCCAGCAGCCCCGGCCCGACATAGCCCGCATGCGCCGGCTCATGCCCGGCCCCGCCGCCCGAAAGCACCGCGACCGGCCGCGCCCCTGGCTCGGGCAGCCGGGCGCGGACCACCACATCCTCGTCCTCCAGCAGGGCCAGGCCCGGATGCAGGTCGCAGAGGCCCTCCAGCATCTCCCGCACCACCCGGCGCGGGTCGTTCACCAGCTTCTTCATGGCCGCTCCTCCCGAGGCGCGGCCATGAGCCGGGCCGCTACTTCACGCTAGCAACCCGCAGCGCGTTTGTGGTGCCCGGCGTGCCGAAGGGCACGCCCGCCGTCACCACCACCTCCTGCCCCGGCTGGGCGAAGCCCTCGGCCTGGGAAGCCCGCAGCGCCTTGGCGACCATGTCGGTCATCGAATGCGGCTCCTGCGAGAGCAGCGGATGCACGCCCCAGACCACCGCCATCCGCCGCGCCGTCTCGATGCTCGCGGTCAGCCCGAGGATCGGGCAATCCGGCCGCTCCCGCGCGACACGCAGGGTGGTGGAGCCGGTGCTGGTGAAGGTCGCGATCACCTGCGCCTTGATGGTATGCGCCACCTGCCGCGCCGCCGCGGCGATGGCACCCGCGCTGTTCGGCTCCGGCTCCGGCCGGGAGTTGTCGGTCAGCTGCCGCCAGCCCGGATCCTGCTCCACCCGCGCCACGATGCGGTCCATGATGTTGACCGCCTCGAAGGGATACTGCCCCGCAGCGGTCTCAGCCGAGAGCATCACCGCATCGGCGCCGTCGAAGACCGCCGTCGCCACGTCGGAAGCCTCCGCCCGGGTCGGCGCCGGGGCGGAGATCATGCTCTCCAGCATCTGCGTCGCGACCACCACCGGCTTCCCGGCCGCCCGCGCAGCGCGGACGATCCGCTTCTGCACCAGCGGCACTTCCTCGGCCGGCAACTCCACGCCGAGGTCGCCGCGCGCCACCATCACGCAATCGGCGAGGGCGATGATGCCGTCGAGGTTCTCGACCGCCTGGGGCTTCTCCATCTTCACCATGACCAGGGCGCGGCCGGCGCAGATCGCCTGGCATTCCGCCACATCCTCCGGCCGCTGGACGAAACTGAGGCCGATGTACTCGATCCCCAGCGGCAGCACGAAGTCGAGGTCCTCGCGGTCCTTGGCGGTCAGTGCCGGGATCGGCAGCGCCACGTCGGGGACGTTGACGCCCTTGCGGTCGGACAGCGGCCCGCCGACCATGATCTCGGTCTCGAGGTGGTCGCTGCGGACATGCGTCACCCGCAGCCGCAGCTTGCCGTCGTCGAGCAGCAATGACGTGCCGATCTGCGCCGCGGCGATGATCTCGGGATGCGGCAGCTGCACCCGCCGCACGTCGCCCGGCGTGGGGCTGAGGTCGAGGCGGAAGGGCTGGCCGGTCTGCAGCTGGACCCGGCCGCCCTGGAAGCGCCCGACCCGCAGCTTCGGCCCCTGGACATCGGCCAGGATGCCGATCGGCCGCCCCACCTTCTGCTCCAGCGCCCGGATGATGCTGATGCGCTCGGCATGGTCGGCATGGCTGCCATGGCTGAAGTTCAGCCGGAAGACATCGGCGCCGGCGCGATAGAGCCGCTCGATCACCTCGGGCGTCGAGCTGGCCGGGCCGAGGGTTGCGACGATCTTGGTCCGCCGCCGGCGGCGCAGCGGAATACGGGTGGCCATGCGAGGGCTATTCCCTTCAGGGAGGCTGGCTTGGGATGTCTCGGGCGGATGCAGGTCGGGTGGATGCAGGTCCGGCCGCAGCCGGTGCGGCGGCAGGTCGAGCAGGCGGGCCAGCTCCCCCACCCGCTCCGCCGGGATGCGCTGCCACTGGGAGACGGCGGCGGGGGAGATGCCGAGGCCGGTGGCGATCCGCGTCACGGCGCCGCGGCGGGCCAGGATGTCTTCGAGGGCTTGATCACGCATGCATCCTACTTACGGATTGTAAGCTGCGTCGCCAAGCCCCCGCTTTACCTTAATATTCAGCCAAATGTTAAGCTATGATGACCGCCCGCACGTCGTTCACATTGGTCAGGGTCGGCCCGGTCACCAGCAGATCGCCCAGCGCGGCGAAGACCCCGTAGCTGTCGTGCCCCGCCAGCATCGCCCGCGGGTCCAGCCCCGCCGCCTTCGCCCGCGCCAGGGTATCCGGCGTGGCAACCGCGCCGGCGGCATCGGACTTGCCGTCGATCCCATCGGTATCGGCCATCAGCGCCCAGATCCCCGCATGCCCCTCCAGCGCCAGCGCCAGGCCGAGCAGCCCCTCCATGCTCCGCCCGCCCCGGCCGCCGCCGCCGCTCGGCAGGGTCACGGTGGTCTCGCCGCCCGAGAGCAGCACGCAGGGCGGCGCGAGCGGCAGCCCATGCAGCGCCGCGCTGCGCGCAACGCCTGCCAGCACCTTGCCCAGCACCGCGGCCTCGCCCTCCAGCGCATCGCCGAGGATCAGCGGCGCCAGGCCCAGCGCCCTGGCCTCCGCCGCCATGGCCTGCAGGGACAGCATCGGCGTGGCGATCATCCGGAGGTCGATGGCCCCCAGCCGCGGGTCGCCGGGCTTCGGGCTTTCCTCGGCCGCTGCGGCCAGCTGCCGCACCACGGCCGGCGGCAGCTCCATCCGGTAATGCGCCACCAGCGCCCGCGCCTCGGCGAAGCTGGTCGGGTCCGGCACGGTGGGGCCGGAGGCGATCACCGCCGGGTCGTCCCCCGGCACGTCCGAGATCGCCAGCGTCACCACCCGCGCCGGATGCGCCGCCACCGCGACGCGGCCGCCGGAGAAGCCGCTGAGGTGCTTGCGGATGCAGTTCATCTCCTGGATCGGCGCGCCCGACCGCAGCAGCTCCCGGTTCACCGCCATCAGGTCGTCGAGGCTCAGCCCCTCGGCCGGCAGGGTCGAGAGCGAGGAGCCGCCACCCGAGACCAGGAACAGCACCAGATCCTCCGGCGCCAGCCCGCGCAGCAGCCCGAGCATCGCCGCCGCCGCCGCCGCCCCGGCCGCATCCGGCACCGGATGGCTGCCGAAGCGCACCGCGATCCGCCGGCCCGGCGGCGGGTCGGGGACATCCGCCCCATGGGTGGTGATGACCATCCCGCTCAGCGGCACCGCGGGCCAGGCCCGCTCCACCGCCAGCGCCATCTTGGCCGCCGCCTTGCCGACGCCGATGACGATGGCCCGGCCGTGCCGGGGCGGCTCCGGCAGGTGCCGGGCCAGCGCCGTCAGCGGGTCCGCCGCGGCCAGCCCCGCCTCGAACAGCCGGCGCAGGGCCGCCCGCGCCGCCGCGTCATCCCATGTCATCCCTCGGTCTCCCGCCTTTCTCCGCCGGAGTATGGCGAAGCCGCCCCCGATGGGCCATCTAGGGGGCAACCCCCGCGAGGAGACCCACCATGCCCGTCCCCGAGATCGACCCCGCCACCCGCACCGAACTCGAAGCCGCCGCCTTCCGCCGCCTGGTGGCGCACCTGCGCGAGCGGACCGACGTGCAGAACATCGACCTGATGAACCTGGCCGGATTCTGCCGGAACTGCCTCAGCAAGTGGTACCGCGCCGAGGCCGAGCAGCAGGGCGTCCCGCTCTCCGACCCCGATGCCCGGGAAATCATCTACGGCATGCCCTACAAGGACTGGCAGGCGCAGCACCAGACCGAGGCTTCAGGGGAACAGAAGGCGAAATTCGCCGCCGCCAATCCTGGTCACGGCTAAGCGACCGTTGCTGCGAGCCCCCCGGCGCGCTAGGCACGCCGCCCGCGCGACCATCCGGAGCCCCGCAGCATGAGTGACATCGAAGACGCCCCGTTCGACGAAGCCCGGGCCAGCCGCGCACGCCAGGAAGCCGATCCGGACCCGGAGGTGGGCGGCATCGCCGTCGACCGGCTGCGTTCCATCATCGAACGCATCGAGCGTCTGGAGGAGGAACGAAAGGCCCTGGCGAACGATATCAAGGATATCTACGGGGAGGCGAAATCCGCCGGCTTCGACGTGAAGGTCGTGCGCACCCTGATCTCCCTGCGCAAGAAGGAACCCGCCGAGGTTGAGGAACAGGAGACCCTGCTCGACCTCTACAAGCGGGCCCTCGGCATGTGACCGGCGCCGGGCCGCCAGCGGCGCGCCCGGCCTGCCTCGCCGATACCTCGGGACGCCGCCGCCGGGCTGCTGTATGCCCGGCCGGTGAGACCCAGCTGATGCAGCCCGAGATACCTCCCTCCCCCATGGCCGCGCCTGCCCCCCTCGCCTTCCTCACCGGTGGCGGCGAGCTCGGTGCCTCCATGGCCCGGCATGATTGGCGCGGCTGCTCCCTCGGCCCGCCCGAGGGCTGGCCCGTCAGCCTCCGCAGCGTCGTCGGGCTGATGCTCACCGCCCGCCATCCCATGTTCGTCGCCTGGGGGCCGGAGCTCGCCTTCCTCTACAACGACGCCTATGCGCCCATCCTCGGCGCCCGCCATCCCTGGGCCCTGGGCCGCCCCTTCCGCGAGATCTGGGGCGAGATCTGGGACGAGATCGGCCCGCTGGTGGACCGCGCCCTGGCCGGCGAATCGACTTGGTCGGAGAACCTCCACCTCGTCATGTCCCGCCACGGCTATGCCGAGGATACCTGGTACACCTTCAGCTACAGCCCGGTGCGGGACGAGGCCGGAACCGTCGCCGGCATGTTCTGCGCCTGCATCGAGACCACCCGCCAGGTCCTCGCCGACCGGCAGCGGGCCGAAGCCGAGGCGGCGCTGCGCGAGAGCGAGGCCCGCTTCCGCAACATGGCCGACAATGCCCCGGTGATGATCTGGACCACCGATCCCGACGGGCACTGCACCTGGCTGAACCGCCGCTGGTACGAGTTCACCGGCCAGGCGCAGGGCAGCGGCGAAGGCTTCGGCTGGCTCGACGCCATCGACCCCGCCGACCGCGGTACCGCCGGCGCCATCTTCCTCGATGCCAATGCCGCCCGCCGGCCCTTCCAGTCGGACTACCGGCTGCGCCGCGCCGATGGCGGCCATGCCGCGGTCATCGATGCCGCCGCCCCCCGCTTCAGCGAGTCCGGGGAATATCTCGGCTACATCGGCTCGGTCATCGACATCTCCGAGCGGCAGGCGGCGACCGCCGCCGTGGCCGAGAGCGAGGCCCGCTTCCGCGCCCTGGTCGAGGCCTCGGCGCAGATCGTCTGGAGCTGCGACGCCGAGGGCCGGACGCGGGAGCCAAGCGCCTCCTGGCTCGCCTTCACCGGCCAGTCCGCCGCCGATTGGCTGGACAAGGGCTGGGCTGATGCCATCCACCCCGAGGACCGGGAGGCGGCGATGGCCCATTGGCACGGCTGCATCGCCACCGCCCGCCCCTATGAATGCACCTACCGGCTGCGCCACCACGCCGGCGGCTATCGCTGGACCCTGGCGCGCGGCATCCCGCTGCTGGAAGCCGATGGCCGCCTGCGGGCCTGGATCGGCATGAACACCGACATCGATCCGCAGCGGCAGGCGGAGGCCCGGCTCCGGGCGCTGAACGCCTCCCTGACGGACCGGGTGGAGGAACGCACCCGCGAGCGCGACCGGATGTGGCTGCTCTCGCAGGACCTGATGCTGGTCGCCGGCTTCGATGGCCAGGTCGAATCGGTGAACCCGGCCTGGACCAAGGTGCTCGGCTGGGACCTCGCCGCCATGCGCGGCACCCGCTTCCTCGACCTGGTCCATCCGGAGGATCGCGACGCCACGCTGCGGGAAACCTTCCGCCTCGGCCAGGGCCTCGCCACCCATCGCTTCGAGAACCGCTATCGCCACCAGGACGGCGGCTGGCTCTGGATCTCCTGGACGGCGGTGCCGGCGGAGGGGCTGATTCATGCCGTCGGCCGCGACGTCACCGCCGAGAAGGCCGCCGCCGAGGCGCTGCGCGCGGCCGAGGAGCAGCTGCGCCAGGCGCAGAAGATGGAAGCCGTCGGCCAGCTCACCGGCGGCATCGCGCATGACTTCAACAACCTGCTCACCGGCATCATCGGCTCGCTGGCGCTGCTGAAGAAGCGGGTCGCCGAAGGCCGCGCCGCCGAGACCGGCCGCTACGTGGAGGCCGCGACCCTTTCGGCCCAGCGCGCCGCGGCACTGACCCAGCGGCTGCTGGCCTTCGCCCGGCGCCAGCCGCTGGACCCCCGCCCGGTCGATGTCGCCAGCCTCATCCGCTCCATGGAGGAGCTGCTGCGGCGCACGATCGGCGAGACCATCGCCCTCTCGATCGAGATCATGCCCGGGCTGCAGCCGACCCTCTGCGACCCCAACCAGCTCGAGAACGCCGTCCTCAACCTGGCCATCAATGCGCGGGACGCGATGCCCGAGGGCGGCCGGCTGGTGATCCATGCCGGCACCACCCGGCTCGAGCAGGACGACGAGGTGATCCCGGGCGACTATGTCTGCCTCAGCGTCGGCGATACCGGCGTCGGCATGCCCCCCAGCGTGATGGCCCGCGCCTTCGACCCCTTCTTCACCACCAAGCCGACCGGCCAGGGCACCGGCCTCGGCCTGTCCATGGTCTATGGCTTCGTCCGCCAGTCCGGCGGCAATGTCCGCATCCGCTCCACCCCCGGCGAGGGCACCACGGTCCGGCTCTGCCTACCGCAGCACCTGGGGGACGAGGCCGCCGGCGCCGCGGAGGCGGCCGAGCCGCTGACCGGCGAGCAGGCCGCCACCGGGGAGACGGTGCTGGTGGTGGAGGATGAGCCGGTGGTGCGCGACGTGGTGGTCGAGGTGCTGCGCGACCTCGGCTACCGCGCCCTGCAGGCGCCGGATGGCCCGGCCGCCCTGATGCTGCTGCGCTCCCGCCTGCGGCTCGACCTGCTGGTGACGGATGTCGGGCTGCCCGGCGGCATGAACGGCCGCCAGCTCGCCGATGCGGCGCGGGAGACCCGGCCGGGGCTGAAGGTGCTCTTCGTCACCGGCTATGCCGATGTCGCCGGCCTGGCCGGCGACGTGCTGGAGCCGGGGATGGCGCTGATCCCGAAGCCCTTCGAGGCCGCCGTCCTCGCCCGCCGGATCCGCGAGCTGATCGAGTCGCGCTGAGGCGCCGACTCTGGCCGGGCCTCAGTCCTGGTCCGGCGCCGCCTCCGCCAGCAGCGCCCGCAGATAGGGCGCGAAGGACCGCGCCACTTCCAGCCGGAACCAGTCCTCCGCCCGGCGCCAGAGGATCACTTCCGCCTTGCCGAAGACCGTGCGGGTGCAGCCGCCTTCCGGCAGCAGCGCCAGGTCGAGCGGACAGCCTTCCGCCAGCAGCTCGAGCGCCTGCGGCCCCTCGACATCCACCGCCACCTGCCGGTCGGAGATATCGACCAGCGAGGCCGGCGCCCCGCCGAGCGCCGCCGCCAGCACCGGCAGCAGCACCGCGGCCGGGGCATCCTCGGCCAGCAGCAGCCATTCGTCGGGGCCGAGCCGCAGCGCCGCCCGGGCCATGCCCGCCTGCGCGGTCAGCATCGCCTCCGGCAGGGCGATGCCGAAGGCCTCCCCCAGGGCGGCGACAGGGCCGGGGCCGCAGCGCAGGCTGATGCGCGCGGTATCAACCATGGAGGCGTTCCCCTTCCGGGTCCCAGAAGACCGGCGGCACCACGGTCAGCGGCTGCGGCGGGCCGTCCAGCCTCGTGGCGAAGACGGTCTGGCCATGCCGGGCCCGGCCGCCGGCCAGCAGGCCCAGCGCGAAGGGCCGGCCGAGGCAGGCGCTGTCATAGGCCGAGGTCACATGCCCCTCCGCCCGCCGCGCCCCCGCTTCGGCCAGCAGCTGCGCGCCTTCCTCCGGCCGCCTGCCATCGGCGGGAGCGAGGCCGACCAGCTGCCGCCGGTCGGGCGCCGCCATGCCGTCCCGCGCCATCCCGCGCTTGCCGATGAAATCCCGCTTCTTCCGGCCGATCGCCCAACTCAGCCCGACGTCGTCCAGGGTCACCGTGCCATCGGTCTCCTGGCCGACGATGATGAAGCCCTTCTCGGCCCGCAGCACGTGCATCGCCTCGGTGCCATAGGCGGTGAGGCCGAGCGGCCCGCCGGCATGCCACAGTGCCGCCCAGAGCTCGGCCATGCGGCCGGCCGGGACATTCACCTCGAAACCCAGCTCGCCGCTGAAGCTGACGCGGAACAGCCGCGCCGGGATGCCGGCGACCCGGCATTCGGCGACGGCCATGTGCGGGAAGGTGCCGAGGTCCAGCCCCTCGACCAGCGGCGCCAGCAGCGCCCGCGCCTTCGGCCCCTGCAGCGCGGCCACGCCCCAATGCTCGGTGGTGGAGGTCAGCCAGACCTGCAATTCGGGGAATTCGGTCTGCCGGTAGTCCTCCAGCATGTGCAGCACCCGGGCGGCGCCGCCGGTGGTGGTGGTGACATGGAAGCGGTCCCCGGCCAGCCGGGCGACCACGCCGTCGTCGTAGAGGAAGCCATCCTCCCGCAGCAGCAGCCCGTAGCGGCAGCGGCCGGGGGCCAGGCCCTTCCAGGCATTCACATAGGTCCGCTCGAGGAATTCGGCCGCATCCGGCCCCACCACCTCGATCTTGCCCAGGGTCGAGGCATCGAGGATCCCGACCGCCTGCCGCACCGCCAGGCATTCCCGGGCGACCGCGGCATGCAGGTCCTCGGCTCCCCGCGGGAAGGCGCGGGCGCGCTGCCACTGCCCCACCGGCTCGAAGACCGCGCCCTGCGCCGCGGCCCAGTCGTGCAGCGGCGCGGTGCGGATCGGCTCGAACAGCGCGGCGCGATGCCGGCCAGCCAGCGTCCCGAAGCTGGTCGGGGTATAGGGCGGGCGGAAGGTGGTCAGCCCCACCGCCGGCACGTCCTGGCCCAGCAGCGCGGCGGTGACGGCCAGGCCCATCATGCCGCTGGTCTTGCCCTGGTCGGTCGCCATGCCGTTGGTGGTGTAGCGCTTCACATGCTCGATCGCGTGGAAGCCCTCCCGCACCGCCAGCGCCAGGTCGGCGGTGGTGACGTCGTTCTGGAAATCGACGAAGGCCTTCCTCGCCCGCAGCGCCGTGGCGGCGATGGCGCGGACCGGCAGCGCGCTGGGCTCGGCGGCCGCGGCCGCGTAGGCCTCCCACCGCCCGGCGGCGGCGGCCTCGGCCAGGGTTTCCGCCAGGTCCATCGTGCCGTTGCAGGCGCCGGCGCTGACCTGCGCCTCCGGGCTCTCGCCCGGCAGGAAGGCATCGGCGGCGGCATCCCAGCGCAGCCTGCCGCGGGACTGGGAGAACAACTGCACATTGGGAGTCCAGCCCCCGGCCATCAGCAGCAGGTCGCAGGCGATGGCGCCGGCGCGGCTGCGGTCCGGCCGGCCATCGGCCAGCAGCGGCGCCGCCAGCAGACCGGTGATCCGCCCGGCGCCCTTGGTGCCGACCACGCCATGCCCGGCGAGCACGGTGATGCCGCGCGCCGCCGCCGCCTCCAGCACCGCCGCCGGCGGCTCGGGCCGCAGGTCGAGGATGGCGGGAATGCCCGCCCCGGCATCGGCCAGGGCGAAGGCCGCGTCATAGCCGCTGTCATGCGCCGCCAGCAGCACCGCGCGGCGGCCCGGCAGCACCGCCCAGCGGGCGGCATAGGCGCGGGCGGCATCGGCCAGCATCACCCCGGGGCGGTCGTTGCCCGGGAAGGGGATCGGCCGTTCGATCGCCCCGGTCGCCAGCACCACCCGCCCGGCCCGCACCTGCCAGAGCCGTTCCCGCAGACCCCCCTCCCCATGGCCGGGCCGGTCCAGAACCTGCGCGAGCGAGACGAAATTCTGCAGCCCGTAGTGGAAGGCGGTGGTCCGCGTCAGCAGGGTGATGCGCGGATGGTCCCGCAGCGCCTCGACTGCCGCGGCCAGGCTCTCCCAGCAGGGCTGGCCATCGATCAGCGTCTCCGGCGTCGCCAGCAGGCTGCCGCCCGGCTCGGATTGCTCGTCGCACAGGATGACCCGACCGCCCGATTCCGCGGCCGCCAGGGCGGCGACAATCCCGGCCGGGCCGGCGCCGACCACCAGGGTCTCGCAATGGGCGAAGCGATTGGCGTAGCGGTCCGGGTCCAGCGCCTCCGGTGCGCGGCCGAGCCCGGCCATGCGGCGGATCAGCGGTTCCCAGAGCCGGTGCCAGGAATCCCGGCCGGGGCCGAGGAAGGTCTTGTAGTAGAAGCCCGCCGGCAGCAGCGGCGCGGCGAGCCCGGCCAGCGCCCCGGCATCGAAGCGCAGGCTCGGCCAGCGGTTCTGGCTGCGGGCGACCAGCCCCTCCTCCAGCGGCACCATCGTGGCGCGCTGGTTCGGCTCCCGCCGGCCAGGCCCGCGGTCGATCTCGACCAGGGCATTCGGCTCCTCGGCGCCGGCCGCCAGCAGCCCGCGCGGGCGATGGTACTTGAAGCTGCGGCCGAAAAGGGTGACGCCGGCGGCCAGCAGCGCCGAGGCCAGCGTATCCCCCTGGTATCCCGTATGGTCGCGGCCATCGAAGCGGAAGCGCAGCGGGCGGTCGCGGTCGATCCGCCCACCGGTCGGGAGCCTCACGCGGGTGGCTCCCCGCCCGGCGGATAGCTGCCAAGGAAGCGGTCCGTCAGCGTATGCCGCACCGCGTTGAAGTACTGGCCGCAGCCATGCACATGCCGCCAGCGCTCGCGGTAGAGGCCGCGCGGATTCTCCCGCTCGTACAGGAAGCGGGTCCAGTCGGCGTCGGAGACGGCGGCGGGATCGGCCGGGCGGGTCACATGGGCCTCGCCGGCATGGCGGAATTCGAGCTCCGGCCGTTCGCCGCACCAGGGGCAAAAGATAAGAAGCATTATTCTGGTGCCTCCGGCGCGCCGGCCGATTCAGATCTGCGCACCTGCGGCGCTCCGGTCATCGGGCGGCTCAATGCGCCACAGCGGCGGCGGCGGCCTCGTCGATCAGCCGGCCGCCGGCGAAGCGGTCCAGGCTGAAGGGCGCGGCGATCGGGTGGGGCTCGCCGCGGGCGATGGTCGCGGCGAAGACATGGCCGGAACCCGGCGTCGCCTTGAAGCCGCCGGTCCCCCAGCCGCAGTTCACGAACAACCCCGGCACCGGCGTCCGGCTGAGGATGGGGGAGCGGTCCGGCGTGACATCCACGATGCCGCCCCAGGCCCGCAGCATCCGCATGCGGCGGAAGATCGGGAACATCTCGCAGATCGCCTCCAGCGTATGGGTCAGGATCTGCACCCCGCCGGCCTGCGCATAGCTCGGGTACTGGTCGGTGCCGGCGCCGATGACCAGCTCGCCCTTGTCCGACTGGCTGATATAGGCATGCACGGTATTGGACATGACGACGCAGGGGAACACCGGCTTCACCGGCTCCGAGACCAGCGCCTGCAGGGGAAAGCTTTCCAGCGGCATCCGCACCCCGGCCATGGCCATCACCAGGCTGGTGCTGCCGGCGGCGACCACGCCGAGCCTGCTCGCCCGGATCGGGCCCTTCGTTGTCTGCACGCCGGTGACCGCGCCGCTGGCCGCATCACGGTCGATCCCCGTGACCTCGCAGCCCTGGATGATATCGACGCCGAGCGCGCTCGCCGCCCGGGCATAGCCCCAGGCCACCGCATCGTGGCGGGCCACGCCGCCGCGCCGCTGCAGCGCGGCGCCCAGCACCGGGTAGCGGATGGCATCCGAAGTATCCAGCGGCGGGCAGAAGGCCTTGGCCTGCGCCGGGCTCAGCCATTCGTTGTCAACGCCGGCCAGCCGGTTGGCATGGACATGGCGCATCCCGGACTGCACGTCGTGCACCGAATGCGCCAGCATCATCACCCCGCGCGGGCTGAACATGACGTTGTAGTTCAGCGCCAGGGACAGCCCTTCCCAGAGCTGCACCGCATGGTCGTAGAGCGCGGCGCTTTCGGGGAAGAGGTAGTTGCTGCGGATGATGGTGGTGTTGCGGCCGGTATTGCCGCCGCCGATCCAGCCCTTCTCGAGCACGGCGATGCGGCCCTGGCCCAGACCGGCCCGATGCTCGCTGGCGAGGTAATAGGCGGTGGCCAGGCCATGCCCGCCGCCGCCGATGATGACCACGTCATATTCGGGCTGCGGCTGATCGGGGCTGCGCCACTGCCTTGGCCAGCCGGAATGCCCGCGCAGCGCCTCCCGCGCCAGGCTCCCCCAGGAAAAGCGCATCGTCACCAGCCCGCCATCCCGACCTCGAGGTACCCCCGCGGGTTTACCCCCGGACCGGCCGACGGACCAGCCAGGATCGGCGCGCGGGGATCAGCGGGAGAGGTTCACCGCGGCGGCCGCGGCGACGAGGCCGAAGGCCCAGGGGAGAATGCTCAGCAACTCGTTCATGACCAGGTCCTCGAGGCCAGCCGCGGTCACCGGGAGGTGCCCTGAAACATGGCGCGGACGCAATCTGAACCCCTTTTGCATTACCGGCTAATCATTCGTGCGGATTGCTGCCATGCAGCAATGGAATGGCCGTCAGGTCGCATCGCCCTCGGCCTTGCGCCGCTGCTCGCGCAGCCGCTCCGCCCCGCCGGGCATATGCGGGTTGATCGCCAGCGCCGCCTGCAGGCTGCGCAGCGCGCCCCGGGCATCGCCGGCCTCGGACTGGATGGCAGACAACATGGTCAGGGCCGGCCAATGCCGCGGCTCCAGCCGCAGCACCTCCTGCAGGTCCCGCGCCGCGGCCTGGCCGGAGCCGGCGCTGAGATTGGCCTGGGCGCGGAGGAACCAGCTCTCGGCGAACTCCGGCGCCAGGGTGATGGCGGCATCGTAATCTTCCAGCGCCTCGGCCGGCAGCCGCGCCTCGAGGTTGCGGCCGCCGCGGCGCAGCAGCAGCCCGACCGAGGGCGTCGCCGCCTGGGCCCAGAGCATGCGGATGCGGCTCTCGACCAGCGCCGCGCCTGTTTCGTCCGGTGCGGTCCGCAGCGCCTCGAAGGCGCGGTCCAGCTCGGCCTTCCGCGCCTCGGCACCCCGCGGCGGGGCGGCGGGCGCGGCCGGCTGGGCACCCGCCATACCTGGCGCCAGCACGAGCAGGGCCAACAGCCGCCGGCGCATCAGGCCGCGGCCTGGCACTGGGCGCAGATCCCCTCCGCCTCCACCGTCGCCCGGGCCAGGGCGAAGCCGACGGCGGCGGCGGCGCGGGACAGCGCCAGGGAAACCCCGTGATTGCTCAGCTCCGTCGTGGTGCCGCAGCGGGAGCAGATGAGGAACTGGTGCGGATGGTCATGCCCGGCATCGCAGTCGCAGTCGGCCGGATGCTCCTCCACCTCGGTGCAGCCGATGAAGGCGCCGAGCCGCTCCACCTTGTGGATCAGCCCCTGCTCGACCAGGAAATCCAGCGCCCGGTAGATGGTGGGCGGCGCCGCCCCGCCGCGACTGGCCTTCAGCCGGTCCAGCAGCGCATAGGCGCCGACCGGCTGCGCCGATTCCAGCACCAGCCGCAGCACCTGCCGGCGCAGCTCGGTCAGCTGGGCGCCGCGCCGGGTGCAGAGCGCGGCGGCCCGGTCGAGGCTGGCATCCAGGGCGGCATCCGCGGCAATGGCCGGCATCGGGGCTCCTCCATCGGTGGCTCCGGGTCCTATATAGGGTGATGACCCCCGATCCGACGAGCCCGACCGCCGCTCATGTCCCCCCCTATGTCCCCCCGGCGCCCGAGGCCCGCGCCCGGCTGCTGGAGGCGATCCGCTTCGACCTGCGCGGCTTGGTCCCCGCCATCGCCCAGCAGCACGACAGCGGCGAGGTGCTGATGCTGGCCTGGATGAACCGCGACTCGGTGGAGGAGACCCTGGCCACCGGCCGGGCCTGCTACTTCTCCCGCTCCCGCAACCGGCTCTGGCGCAAGGGGGAGACCTCCGGGCAGGTGCAGCGGTTGGTGGACCTGCGCGTCGATTGCGACGGCGACACGCTGCTGCTGCTGGTCGACCAGACCGGGGTCGCCTGCCACACCGGCCGGCGGAACTGCTTCTTCGTCGCCCTGCGGGACGGCGAGGTCACCGAGATCGCCGCACCGATCATGGACCCGGAGGCGCTGTACGGCCGATGACCCCCCCCATCCCGGTTACCGTCCTGACCGGCTTCCTCGGCGCCGGCAAGACGACGCTGCTGAACAGGCTGCTGCGCCACCCCGACCTCCGCGACACCGCCGTGCTGATCAACGAATTCGGCGAGATCGGCCTGGACCACCTGCTGGTCGAGCGGCTGGACGGCGACACCGTGCTGCTCAATGCCGGCTGCCTCTGCTGCACCGTGCGCGGCGACCTGGTGAAGGCGCTGCGCGACCTGGCGGCGCGGGTGGCGGCCGGCCACGCGATCCGCCGCGTCGTGGTCGAGACCACCGGCCTCGCCGACCCGGCGCCGATCCTGCAGACCCTGATGAGCGACCCGCTGGTGCTGGCCCGCTTCCGGCTGGACGGCGTCGTCACCCTGGTCGATGCGGCGACCGGCATGGCGACGCTGGACGCCCAGCCGGAGGCGGTGAAGCAGGCCGCCGTCGCCGACCGGCTGGTGCTGACCAAGACCGATCTCTCGACGCCCGAGCAGGTCTCCGCGCTGTGGCAGCGGCTGCGGGCGCTGAACCCCGGCGCGCCGCTGCTGAACGCGCTGCATGGCGACATCGCCCCGGCCGACCTGCTGGACTGCGGCTTGTACGACCCCGCCGCCAAGCACCCCGACGTCCGCCGCTGGCTGGATGCCGAGGCCTATGCCGCGCATGACCACCATCACCATGGGCATGGGCATCATCACCACCACGACCCCAGCCGGCACGATGCCCGCATCCACAGCTTCTGCCTGAGCTTCGACGAGCCGCTGCCCTGGGACGGCATCTCCACCTGGCTGGAGGTGCTGACCATGACCCGCGGCGAGAGCGTGCTGCGGATCAAGGGCATCCTCAACCTCGAGGGCCAGGACCTGCCCATCGCCATCCATGGCGTGCAGCACCTGTTCCACCCGCCGGCCCGCCTCGCCGCCTGGCCGCGCCGCGCCGACGGGACCGAGGACCGCACCTCCCACCTCGTCTTCATCCTGCGCGACCTCGACCGTGCGGTGGTCGAGAAAGGCCTCGCCGCCTTCGCCGAGAGCGCCCGGCAGCAGCGGGAGGTCGCCTCCGGCGCGGCGCGTTGACAGCATGCGGCGCCCGCCGCTGTAATCCGCAACGAAACGGCCGGAGGGCGCCCCATGCCATTGACCATGCCGGAGGAGCTGCTGCTCCTCATGCTCGACGACGACACCGGGCGGCTGATCGACCGGGCCATGCCATCCGGCGACTACGCGCTGATCGGCGCCGTGCTGGCCGAGCTGGCCCTGGCCGGGCGCATCGACAGCGACCCGCAGCGGATGTTCGTCGTCGACAAGTCCCCGATGGGCGACGCGGTCCTGGATGCGGTGCTGCTGCGCATGGCCGCCTCGGCCGAGGACCACGACAGCCGCTGGTGGATCGAGCATCTCGCGGTCGGCGCCACGGTGCTGCGGGAGGAGCTGTTCGCCCGGCTGGTGGCGCATGGCGTGCTGCAGCAGGTGGACAGCAAGTTCCTCTGGGTCTTCCCCGAGCGGCGCTACCCGCCGACCAGCGGCCGCGAGGAGCGCGAGGTGAAGGCCCGGCTGCTCGGCGTCATCTTCAACGACGAGATTCCCGAGCCGCGCGACACCATGCTGATCGGCCTGGCACGGGCGACCGGGCTGCTGGCGCTCATCCTCTCGCCGGCCGAGCTGGAGCGGGCGCAGCCGCGGATCGACCAGGTGGCGAACCTCGAGGAGCTGAACCGCTCGCTCTCGGCGGCCGTGCAGGAGATCCTCGCCCAGGTCGCCCGCTACGGTTACCTGAGCTGAGGAGCAGCACCGATGGACATCGTGGAATCGGACGCCCAGGGCGTCATCCTGGCGACCTGCAGCGGCCGGCTGGACGTGACCTCGGCGGCGGCGGCGGAGGCGGCGCTGCTGGCGCTGGTGGCGCGGCGCCAGCCGGTGCTGATGGACCTCGCCGGGTTGGGCTACGTCAGCAGCGCCGGGCTGCGGGTGATCCTGAAGGCCGCGAAGGAAGCGCGGGAGACCGGGCATGGCTTCGCCCTGTCCGCGCCGCAGCCCCCGGTGCGGGAGGTGCTGGAGATCAGCGGCTTCCCCAGCATGGTGCCGCTGCATGCCACCCGGGCGGAGGCCCTGGCCGCGCTGCGGCGGGACCTCTAGGCGGCCCCCGACGGGCGAGGAACGGGATGCCGGTGCCCTGCCCCCTCATCCATCGATCCTGAGGTTGGCCTCGCGGATCACGCCCTTCCAGAAGGCGACCTGGCCCTGGACGAAATCCTGCGCCTCCTCCGGCGACCAGGGCGGCGGGATGACGGTGCCGGTCGCTTCCAGCCGCTCCCGGTACTCGCCGCCGGCGAGCCCGGCCAGCAGGTCCGCGTTGACCTTCCGGATGATGCCGGGCGGCGTGCCGGCCGGGGCGAACAACCCGGTCCAGCCGACCACGTCGAAGCCGGGCACCACGGTATCGCCGATGCTGGGGATGCCGGGCAGGCCGGGGACGCCATGGCCGCCGGTGAGTGCGAGGGCGCGCAGCCTTCCGGCGCGGACATGCGGCGTGGCGCTGGCGACGCTGTCGACCATCGCCAGCACGGTCCCCGCCAGCGTATCCGTCACCGCCGGGCCGCTGCCGCGATAGGCGATGTGGTTCAGCTTCAGCCCCAGCCGGTGCCGCAGCAGTTCCCCCGACATGTGCTGCACCGTGCCCGGGCCGCCGGAGGCGTAATCCAGCGCATTGGCCTTCGTATAGGCCACGAATTCCTGGATGGTGGTCACCGGCAGCGAGGGATGCACCACCAGCAGCAGCGGGGTGATCGAGAGCATCGCCACCGCGGCGAAGTCCTTCGCCGGGTCGTAGGGTACGTTGGGCACCATGGCGGGCAGCACGGTCATCGGCCCGATCGAGGTATAGGCATAGGTATAGCCATCGGGCGCGGCGCGGGCCGCGGCCTCCATGCCGATGGAGCCGGCGCCGCCGGCGCGGTTCTCGACCACCGGGCGATGCGGCCAGCGGGCGGCCAGCGCCTCGGCGGCGATCCGGGCATGGGTATCCCCGGCCTGGCCCGGCGGGAAGGGCACGAGGAAGCGGACCGGGCGGTTGGGGAAACCGGCCTCCTGCGCCCGTGTCGGCGATGCGAGGGCGGCGGCGGCGAGGCCGAGGGCGGCCCGGCGGGGCAGGTAGGGCATGGTGTCTCTCCCGGGATTTTGCCGCAGCCTGCCATGGGTGCGCCGGGCCGCAAGCGGCAAGGTTGCCGCGGCCGTCACGGCCGATTATGCGGGAGGCATGACCTCCCCTCCCCTGCGGATCGAAACCATCGGCGGCGCGGCGCTGGCCGAGGCGCTGCCCATGCTGGCCCGGCTGCGGGGCAGGGTCTTCGCCGCATGGCCCTACCTGTACCAGGCCGATCCCGGCTTCGAATCCGGCTACCTGGCGACCCTGGCCGCCAGCCCCGGCGCGGCGATCACCGTCGCCTTCGACGGCGCCGCCCCGGTCGGCATGGCCACCTGCCAGCCGCTGGCCGAAGCGCATGCGCCGGTGCAGGCGGCCTTCCGCCGGCGCGGGCTGGATGGCGCGGGCTTCTGCTACTTCGGCGAGAGCGTGCTGCTGCCGGAATACCGCGGCCGCGGCGCGGGGGTCGGCTTCTTCGCCGCGCGGGAGGCGCATGCGCGCTCCCTCGGCCTGCGGGCCGCAGCCTTCTGCGCGGTGGTGCGCAATGCCAACGACCCGCGCCGGCCGGCGGACTACCAGCCGCTGGACGGCTTCTGGCGGCGCCGGGGCTTCGTGCCGCGGCCGGACCTTTCCTGCGTCTTCTCCTGGAAGGAAGTGGGCGACGACCGGGAGACGCCGCATAGCCTCGGCTTCTGGCTGAAGGACCCGCTGTGACCGCGCTGCGGCTCGGGGCCTTCGCCTGGCCCGTCGGGAGACCCGGCGATGTCGCCGGCTATGCGGCGCGGCTGGAGGGCTTCGTCGCCGAGGCCGCCGGCCGGGCCGACCTGCTGCTGATGCCGGAATATGCCAGCGTCGAGCTGGCGGCGGGCGCCGCGGATGAGGCCGGCGAGCTGCTTGACATGGTCGCCCAGGCCCCGGCGGTGCTGGCGGCGATGCGCGACGTGGCGCGGAAGCACCAGGTCTGGCTGCTGCCGGGCAGCCTGCCGATGGCAGCGCCCGACGGGCGGGTGGTGAACCGGGCGCCGCTGATCGCCCCGGACGGCCGCCTCGCCTTCCAGGACAAGATGGCGATGACCCGCTTCGAGGCGGAGCGCTGGGGCATCGCCGCCGGCGCCGGGCCGCAGGTCTTCGACACGCCCTGGGGGCGGCTCGGCGTCTCCATCTGCTACGACGCCGAATTCCCCAAGCATGTCCGCTCCCAGGTGGAGGCCGGGGCCTGGCTGGTGCTGGTGCCGACCTGCACCGACAGCCTGCATGGCTTCAACCGCGTCCGCTTCGCCTGCCAGGCGCGGGCGCTGGAGAACCAGTGCTTCGTCGCCCTGGCGCCGACCGTGGGCGAGGCGCCCTGGTCCGCCGCGCTCGACGTGAACCGCGGCTTCGCCGCCGTCTTCGGCCCGGTGGACCGCGGCTTCCCCGAGGATGGCGTGCTGGCCCGCGGCGCGCTGGATGCGCCGGGCTGGACCTTCTGCACCCTGGACCCGGCGCGCATCGCCACGGTGCGGCAGGAGGGCGCGGTGCTGAACCACCGGGACTGGCCGACCGGTCCGGTCGAGCCGCCCCGCCCCGCGGTATTCGCATGAGGCGGCACCGATTCACGCCCGCGGGCCTGCGGCCCTTGGACGATCGGGGCCGGGCATGACCCTCATCTACATCGCCGCCGGCGAGGCCTCGGGCGATATCCTCGGCGCCCGGCTGATGGCGGCCTTGCGGGCGCGGCGGCCGGACCTGGAATTCGCCGGGATCGGCGGGGAGCGGATGGCGGAACAGGGTCTCGGGAGCCTCTTCCCGATGCGCGAGCTGTCCCTGATGGGGTTGCTGGAGGTGATCCCCAACCTGCGCCGGCTGGCGCGGCGGATGGACGAGGCGGAGGCCGACGTGCTGGCCCGCCGCCCGGCGGTGCTGGTCACCATCGATGCGCCGAGCTTCACCCTGCGGCTGGCCGCGCGCATCCGCCCGAAGGGCATCCGCGTGGTGCATTACGTCGCGCCGCAGGTCTGGGCCTGGCGGCCGGGCCGGGTCGCCGAGATCGCCGAGCGGGTCGACCGCATCCTGGCGCTGCTGCCCTTCGAGCCGCCCTTCTTCGAACGCGCCGGCATCCCGGTGACCTTCGTCGGCCATCCGGTGCTGGAAAGCGGCGCCGCCGAGGGCAATGCGGCGCGGTTCCGCGCGGCGCATGGGCTGGGCACGGGCGAGCGGGTGGTGCTGGTCATGCCGGGCAGCCGGCGGTCCGAGGTGCGGCGGCTGCTCGGCATCTTCGGCGAGGCCCTGCGGCTGGCGGCGGCCACCCAGCCGGGGCTGCGGCCGGTGATCGCCCTGGCCGGGCCGGTGGAGGCCGCGGTGCGGGCCGGGACCGCGGACTGGCCGGTGGCGCCGGTCTTCGTGCGGACGGCGGCCGAGAAGCACGACGCCTATGCGGCGGCCGCCGTCGGGCTGATCAAGTCCGGCACCTCCAGCCTGGAGGTGGCGGTCGCCGGCGTGCCGCATGTGGTGGGCTACCGGGTGAACCCCATCACAGCGGCGATCGTGCGGCGGCTGATCCAGGTGCCCTTCGTCTCCCTGGTCAACCTGCTGGCGGAGCGGGCGGTGGTACCGGAGCTGCTGCAGCAGGACTGCACCCCGGCGCGGCTGGCGGCGGCGCTGCTGGCCTTGCTGCGCGACCCCGCCCAGGTGGCGGCGCAGCGGACAGGGTTCGCCGAGGTCCTGGCGCGGCTGCGGGCACCGGAGGGCCTGCCGAGCGCCGCGGCCGCGGTGGCGGTGCTGGACGTGCTGGACGGGCGCTCAATTCCGCACAATCCTACTCAAGATGACTAAATTTCGCTAAATTCGGCTCAATTCCGTAAAATTCCGCTCAATTTCCAGCCGAAATTTTATGCCAAGCCTTTGAATTCATTGCATTGGCTTGGCTGGATGGCGGCATTTCCGCCGGATGCCGCCGCCACGGGCCGGCGGTGACGGCGCAGCCTAACGGAACGTAACGAAAACATCAAGGCTCAGCCGGCGGCGATGGCCGCCTCGATCCGCAGCGCCGCATCCAGCGCGGCGAGGCCGGCCGCGCCGCTGGCCTCGACCGGGGCGCCCTGCTCGATGCTGGCGATGAAGGCGGCCTGCTCGGCGTCCAGGCTGTCGTGCTCCACCCAGGTGGACCGGGTGATGCCCCAGCCGGGCATGGTCTCGACCGGCTCGGCGCCGCCGGGGTGCACCCGCTCCAGGCTGCGGGCGAGGAAATCGACCCGCGTCTCGCCGCCGGGGCCGAGGATGCGGAGCCGGCGTTCCATGGCCACGCTGACCCGGCTGGCGGTGACCGTCGCCGCGGCGCCGCTGGCGAAGCGCAGTTGCGCCACGGCGAAATCCGGGTGGGCCGACATCACCCGGGCGCCGGTGGCCCGGACCTCGTCCAGCGGCGAGGCGGCCAAGGTCAGCAGCAGGTCGAGGTCGTGGATCATCAGGTCGAGCACGACCGAGACGTCGAGGCTGCGCGGCCGGAAGGGGGCGACGCGGGTCGCCTCGAAGGCCAGCGCGCGCCCCGGGACCCCCTGGCCCGCGCCGGTCGCGTGCAGGGCGCGGATGGCGGCCGAATAGCGCTCGATATGGCCGACCTGCAGCACCAGCCCGGCGGCGCGGGCGGCGGCGATCAGGTCTGCGGCCTGGGCGGTCGTCGCGGCGATCGGCTTCTCGACGAAGACATGCCGGCCGGCGGCCAGCGCCTGCAGCGCCAGCGCATGGTGATGCGCCGTGGGCGCGGTGATGACGACGGCATCGGAGGCTGCCAGCAGCGCCGGGACGGGCAGCGCCGGGGCGCCGGTCTCGGCGGCGATCAGCGCGGCACGGGCCGCATCGGCATCATGGATGCCGGCCAGGGCGCCGCGGGCGGCCAGCTTCAGCGCATGGAAGCGGCCGAAATGCCCGGTGCCGAGGACGCCGATCCGAATGCCCATGCCCTGCCCGCCCCCATCTGCCACCGGTCCCATCTGCCACCGATCCGGGCTTGTAGCGGCGCCGAGGCCGGGCGGCAAAGCGGGATCAGCCGCCCTGGATCATCTCCCGGATGCGGGTGGCCAGCGCCTCCATGGCGAAGGGCTTGGTCAGCACCTGCATCCCCGGCTCCAGCTGGCCATGGCCGAGCGCCGCATTCTCGGCATAGCCGGTGATGAACAGCGCCTTCAGCCCCGGCCGCAGCGCCCGGCCGGCATCGGCCAGCTGCCGCCCGTTCATCCCGCCGGGCAGGCCGACATCGGTCACCAGCAGGTCCACCCGGGCGGTGGTGCGGAGGATGGCGAGGCCGGCGGCGGCATCCTCGGCCTCGATCGCGACATAGCCGAGATCCTCCAGCACATCGGCGACCAGCATGCGGATCGGCGCCTCGTCGTCGACGATCAGCACCGTCTCGCCGCTGCCGGCGCGGGGCGCATCGGGCAGCGGCTCGGGCGCCTCGGCCGCCTCGGCCTCCCCCAGGTGGCGCGGCAGGTAGATCCGCACCGTGGTGCCCTGCCCCACCTCCGAGTAGATCCGCACCTGGCCGCCGGACTGCCGGGCGAAGCCGTAGATCATCGACAGACCGAGCCCGGTGCCCTGGCCCAGCGGCTTGGTGGTGAAGAAGGGGTCGAAGGCCTTGGCGATCACCTCCGGCGTCATGCCGGTGCCGGTATCGCTGACGCTGAGCGCGACATAGTGCCCGGGCGCCAGCTCGCGCAGCGCGGTCGCCTTGCGGTCGAGCTGGACATTCGCCGTCTCGATGGTGAGGCGGCCGCCATCCGGCATGGCGTCCCGGGCATTGATGCAGAGGTTGAGCAGCGCATTCTCGAGCTGGCCGGGATCGACCATGGTGGTCCAGAGCCCGGCGGCGCCGACCACCTCCACCGCGATGGCGGGGCCCACGGTGCGGCGGACCAGCTCCTCCATGCCGGCGACCAGGGCATTGATGCCGGTCGGCCGCGGCTCCAGCGTCTGCCGGCGGGAGAAGGCGAGCAGCCGGTGGGTCAGGGCGGCGGCGCGGCTGGCGGCGCCGCGGGCGGCGGTGACGTAGCGCTCCACATCCGCCATCCGCCCCTGGGCGATGCGGGTGCGGATCAGCTCGAGGCTGCCGGAGATGCCGGTCAGCAGGTTGTTGAAGTCATGCGCGATGCCGCCGGTGAGCTGGCCGACCGCTTCCATCTTCTGCGACTGGCGCAGCGCCGCCTCGGTTTCCATCAGCGTCCGGGTCCGGGCGGCGACCTGGGACTCGAGCTCCCCGGCCAGGGCCCGGAGGTCCTGCTCGGCGCGGCGGCGGGCGACGGCCATGCGGGTGCGCTGGCTGACCTCCCGCACGAAGGCCAGTTCCTCGGGCAGCCATTCGCGCGGCGCCGCATGGGTGAGGTAGAGCAGCGCCACCATGTCGCCGGCCTCGGTGATGGGCATGTTGATGGCGGCGATGGCGGCGACGGTGCGCAGCGCCTCGGGATCGGTGCGGGGGTCGGTGGCGGCATTGGCGAAGACCACGGTCTCGCCGCGCTTCAGGTCCTCGATGTAGCGGCCGTAGTCGCGGAAGTTCAGGGTGCCGGCGAGGCTCGGGATGCCGGGGGCGGTCCAGTCGCGCTCGATGGTGATGGTCTCGGCCACCGGGTCGATGGTGCCGTAGCCGGCGCGGCTGACCGCGAGGGTGCGGCCGAGGATCTCGGCGGCGGCGAAGGCGATGTCGCCCGGGGCATCGAGGCCGCGGAAGCGGTCGTCGAGTTCGAGCAGGGCGCGGTCGTGCCGTTCGGCGTGGCGGCGGCGGGTGATGTCCTGGGTGGTGCCGGCGAGGCGGAGCGGCGTGCCGTCCACGGCGCGCAGCAGCTGGGCGCGCATCGCCACCCAGCCGGTGCCGCCATCCGGCCGCAGCACCCGGCATTCCACGGCATAGTCCTGGCCGGTGGCGACGCTTTCGGCGATGGCGGCCTCGACCGCCGGGCGGTCCTCCGGATGGATGGCCCGGCGGATGGTGGCCTCGCCCAGCGGCGCCTCCGGGGTGCGGCCGAAATGCGCCTTGCAGAGCGCCGAGGCGGTCAGGGTGCCGGTCGGCAGGTCCAGCTCCCAGATGCCGAGGCCGCCGGCCTGGGTGGCGAAGCGCAGCCGCCCCTCGCTTTCCTCCAGCGAGCGGAGGCGGTCGCTCAGCGCCGCGAGCAGGGCGGCGTTATGGCTCTCGAGCCCGGCCAGGCGTTCCCGCTCCAGGGTCACGTCCACCTGGCTGGCGAAGAAATAGGCCAGCTCGCCGGAGGCGTCCCATACCGGGGCCAGCAGCAGCCGGTTCCAGAAGGGCGTGCCGTCCTTGCGGTGGTTGCGGATGTCGATCTCGATCGATTCCACCGCATCGACCGCGGCGCGGATGCGCTTGGTCGTCTCCGGGTCGGTTTCCGGGCCCTGCAGGAAGCGGCAGTTGCGGCCGAGGATCTCCGACCGGCTGTAGCCGGTGAGGCGGCAGAAGGCGTTGTTGGTGAAGATGACCGGGTTGTCCGGCAGCCGCGGGCTGGTGATGATCATCGGCATGCGGGTGGCGCGGACGGCCGAGACGAAGGGATCGGTGCTGGCTTCGAGGCTCGCCATCTCGGCCTGGATGCGGGCCTTGTCGCTGGTCACCTGGGTGCGGAGGCTGTTCAGTCGTTCCGTCATCGGCTTCGATCATCGCCTTGTGCTGCGGCGCCCGGGCGGCGGAAGGGCCTCGGACGAATGGGGCAACCGGGATGCCATCCATCCGGGCCTCGAGCCAGGGGGCTGTCAGGACCGGGGTGGGCGGGGCCTGGAGGTCGGCAGGGACATCGGGCTGCGGCGGGAGGGAAAGGCTGGTCGGTTCCGCCGGCGGGGTCTGTTACGGAGGGAACACCCTCGGGCGCTGGCGGTTGCATGGCCCGCCTCGTATCTGCGGTTGCATGACGGCGCATCCCGGGTGCGCGCGGGTCCGGCGCCGTCCCGGGTGTTTCATGCCGGGCCGTGGCGCGGTAAGGGTGCGCCCATGTTGAAGAGACGCCCCGCCCCATGATGTTCTTTGCCCGCTGGAAGACCCTGGCGATCCTGGCGGTCTGCCTGCTCGGCGCGCTGCTGTGCGCGCCGAACCTCTTCCCCAAATCCGCCCTGCCCGGCTGGGCGCGGCAATTCTCCCTCGGCCTCGATCTGCGCGGCGGCTCCTACCTGCTGCTCGAGGTCGACATGGACGCGGTGGTGAAGGAGCGGCTGGAGAGCCTGGCGGATGCCAGCCGGACCCGGCTGCGACAGGCCAATATCGGCTACGTCAACCTGGCGGCCGAGCCGGCGAACCGCCGCGTCACCCTGCGGGTGCGGGACCTCGCGCAGGTGCCGGCGGCGGTCGCGCAGATGCGCGAGCAGGCCAACCAGATCCCGACCAGCATGGGCGCCACCACCCCGGACATCGAGGTGGCCTCGACGCCCGAGGGCGTAGTGACGGCCAGCCTGACCGAGGTCGGCCTGCGGGCCAAGGCGACCGGCGCGGTGGAGCAGTCGATCGAGATCGTCCGCCGCCGGATCGACGAGACCGGCGTCTCGGAGGCGCTGATCGCCCGGCAGGGGCAGGCGCGCATCCTGGTGCAGCTGCCCGGCGTCGAGGATCCGAACCGGATCAAGGAACTGCTCGGCAAGACCGCGCGGATGACCTTCCACCTGCTGGACGAGACGGCGAATATCGGCGCGGCGACACCGCCGCCCGGCGTGATGTTCCTGATGGGCGAGGGCCGCCCAGGCCAGCCGGAGACGCGCTATGCGGTCCGGCGGCGGGTCGAGGTGGATGGCGCCAACCTGACCGATGCGCGGGCCGGGCAGGACAACCGCACCGGCGAATGGGTGGTGAATTTCACCTTCGATTCGATCGGCACGCGGCGCTTCGCCGACGTGACCCGGGCCAATGTCGGCCGGCCCTTCGCCATCGTGCTGGACGACAAGGTCATCACCGCGCCGAATATCCGGGAGGCCATCACCGGCGGGCGCGGCCAGATCAGCGGCAATTTCGATGCCCGCGGGGCGAACGAGCTCTCCGTCCTGCTGCGGGCCGGCGCGCTGCCGGCGCCGCTGACGGTGGTCGAGGAACGGACGGTCGGGCCGGAGCTGGGGGCGGATGCGATCCGCGCCGGGATGCTGGCGCTCGGGCTCGGGGCGGTCTTCGTCTTCCTCTACATGGGCCTGGCCTATGGCCTGTTCGGCTGGTTCGCCGACATCGCACTGCTGGTGAACATCCTGCTGCTGCTGGCCGCCCTTTCGGTGCTGGAGGCGACGCTGACCCTGCCGGGCATCGCCGGCATCGTCCTCACGCTGGGCACCGCGCTGGATGCGAATATCCTGATCAATGAGCGCATCCGCGAGGAATTCAAGAACGGGCGGCCGCCGCTGAGCGCGCTGGAGGCGGGCTTCACCAAGGCCTCCGGCACCATCATGGACAGCAACCTGACCAACCTGATCGCCATGGCCTGCCTCTACGGCTTCGGCAGCGGGCCGGTGAAGGGCTTCGCGGTCACGGTCGCCATCGGCACCATCGTGCAGATGTGGACGGCGACGACGCTGGTCCGGCTCATGGTGTCCTGGTGGTACAAGGCGACCCGGCCGAAGACCTTGCCGGTGCTGGAGGATGGCAAGGGTCTCTGGGGCCGGCTGGCGCGGCCGCTGTTCCGCATCATCCCGGACGTGACGCATATCCCCTTCATGAAGGGCGCCCGGGTCGGGCTGCTGGTCTCGGCCGTGCTCTCGACCGCCTCGCTGGTCGGCGCCTTCTACCCGGGGCTCGAGAAGGGCATCGACTTCAAGGGCGGCATCGTCATGGAGGTCCGGACCCCGGGCCCGGCCGACCTGGCGGCGCTGCGGACCAAGGTCTCCGGCCTCGGCCTCGGCGATGTCGGCCTGCAGCAGTTCGGCGATGCCGAGACGGTGCTGGTGCGGCTGCCGGTGCAGGCAGACGAGGGCGGCACCCAGCAGGCGGTGAATGCGGTGCGGGCCGGGGTGGAGCAGGTGGCGCCGGGGGCGCGCATCCTGCGGGTAGAAGCCGTCGGCAACCGGGTCTCGGACGAGCTCTTCCTCGGCGGCATGATCGCGCTCGGGATCAGCCTGCTGGCGATGCTGGTCTACATCTGGTTCCGCTTCGAATGGCAGTTCGCCATCGCCGCGATCATCACCCTGATCCTGGACACCACCAAGACGGTCGGGTTCATGGTGCTGTTCGGGGTCGAGTTCAACCTGACGACGGTCGCCGCCATCCTCACGGTCATCGGCTTCTCGGCCAACGACAAGGTGGTGGTCTTCGACCGGATGCGGGAGAACCTGCGCAAGTACAAGACCATGCCGCTGCGCCAGCTGGTCGACCAGTCGATCAACGAGACGCTGAACCGCTCGCTCGGCACCTCGATGACGCTGCTGCTCTCGGCGCTGCCGCTGGCCTTCTTCGGCGGCGACACGCTCTCGGGCTTCGCCTGGGTGATGCTGTTCGGGATCGTGGTCAGCGCCTCCTCCTCGGTCTTCATCGCGGCGCCGATCGTGCTCTACACCGGCGAGAACCGGCTGCGCCGCGGCGGGCCGGAGGCGACGCCGCCGGCGGCCCAGGGCGGCAAGGCGCGGGCCCCTGCCGGGGTCTGAGCCACCGCGCCGGGCGCTGCTGGCCCTGCTGGCAGCGCCCGGGATCGCCAAGGCCCAAACGGTGGCCGGCCAGCCGGCGGCCGGCCAGGCGGTGGCGCTGCTGGTCGGCGCCGCGGCGGGCAGCGGGCCGGATCTCTGGGCACGGTCCTTCGCGCCCTTCCTCGAACGGCATTGGCCGCATGCAGCGGTCATGGTGCTGAACCGGCCCGGCGAGGGCGGGCTGCTGGCCGCCCGCGCGCTGGCGGCGGCGGCCCCGGACGGCCGGGTGATCGGCAGCGTGACGACGCCGCAGCTGCTGGCCCGCGCCGTGGAGGCCGGGACGGCGGATATCGGGGAGCGGCTGGAATTCCTGGCGGCGGTGGCGGAGGAGCCGCTGGTGCTGGTCGGGCATCCCGGCACCGTCGCGGATCTCGCGGCGCTGCGCGGGCTGGCGGGGCCGGTCATCCTCGGCACGCCGGCGCCGGGCAGCGCCGCGCAGCTCGCCGGGGTGGCGCTGGCACCGGGGCTGGCGGCAACGCCGCCCGGGCTGCTCGCCTTTCCCACCGCGGCGGGGGCGCGGCAGGCGGTGATCGCCGGGAATATCCCCTGCGCCATGCTGGCGGCGCCGGAGGCCATCGCCGCCCTGCGGGACGACCGGCTGGTGGCGCTGGGGGTGGCGCAGTCCAGCCGCAGCCCCCTGCTGCCGGAGGTGCCGACCCTGACCGAACAGGGCCTGCCGCTGGTCCTGGTGGCGCGGCGCGGCTTCGCGGTGCCGGCGGGCGTGGCCCCTGCCCTGCTGGAGCCGCTGCTGCGGGCGATGCGGGCGGCGGTGGCCGACCCCGAATTCGCCGCCCAGGCGGAAGCCAAGGGCTATGTCCCCCGCTTCCTCGGCCCGGCCGCCTGGGCGCCGGAGGTGCGGCGGCTGTCGGGCGAGCTGGCGGCACGCTGGGTCGCCGACCCCTGGATCGCGCGCCGGGGTTGAGGACCCGCAGCACGATGCATGCATAATTCTTTGAATAATCTTATTATTTGATCAATATTTTGCTTTTCCGGCATGGCTGGCTGGCGGGATGCGTCTTAATATAACGGAGACGTTATAGGAAAGATCACCCCTCCATGACCGCTGCCGCCGGCGCACCGGGCCCGACCCGGGATGCACCCATGGGGCGCTTCGCCAGGGAAAGCCCGGTAGTCCTGGGCCTCGCCACGCCTCCCGCCGAGGCGCGGCGCTGATGCCGGGCATGCCCGGGGCCGGCGCGACGGCGGTTGCGGCAGCCGGGGCGACCGCACACATCCTGGGGGAGCGGCTGGTCCCATGCGACCTGCCGCGTCCCGTCGCGGAGGCGACCCAGATGCAGCCCGGGGTGCCGAGCCCGACCCGCCTCGACAGGCGGATGCCGAACCCAGCCGGCCGGCGCGGTGGCGTGCTGCCGCTGCCGGCCGCCCTTCCCCCGGCGCCGAGCCCCGCCCTGCGGGCCGATGCGGCGGCGCTGGCGGCGGGGCTGACCAATGGCGAGGTCTCGGTGCATTACCAGCCGGTGGTCCGCCTGGCGGACCGGCAGCCGGTGATGGTGGAGGCGCTGGCGCGCTGGCACCTCCCGCCCGTCGCGGTGCCGCCGGACCGCTTCGTGCCCCTGGCCGAGAGCACCGGCCTGGCGCGGGCCCTGTCCGTCCTGGTCGCCAGCCGGGCGGCGGCGGAGATGGCGCCCCTGTGGCAGACGCTGCGGCTGCGGGTCTCGGTCAACCTGCCGCTCGGGCAATTGCTGGCCCCGGACCTGGTCGCCTGGCTGCAGCGGGCGGCGCGCGCGGGCGGGCTGCGGCCGGGCCAATTGGCGCTGGAGCTGACCGAGACGACCACGGTGCGCGACCGCTCGGCCCTGCGCCGCGCCCTGCTGCGGCTGCGCGCCGGCGGCTTCCGCGTCCTGCTGGACGATTTCATCCTGCATGACGAGCGCGACTGGCTGCTCGGCCTGCCCTTCGGCGCCATCAAGCTGGACCGGTCGCTGGTGGAACGGCTGCCGGCCGAGGCCCAGGCGCGGCGGCAGGTCCGGCGCCTGGTGCGGCGGGCCGAGGCGGCCGGGCAGAAGGTGATCGCCGAGGGTGTCTCCGACCGGCGGCTCTGGGCCGTGGTGCGGGACCTCGGCGTCCACCATGCCCAGGGCTACCTGATCGGCCGGCCGGTCCCGGCCGCGGGGCTGACCGCCTGGTGCCGGGACTGGCGCGGGGTTTCCGTGCCAGCCTGAGGGGCCAGCCTGAGGGGCTAGCCTGAGGGGGCCGGCCCGAGGGCCGCTGCGTCCTAGGGCAGCAGGCGGCGGGCGATGCTGGCGCGGAGGCCGGGCTGGGCCAGGCGATGCATGACCGCCTGGGCTTCCTCCAGGGCGGCGGTGGCCTCGCCCAGGCGCTGGTCGGCCAGGGTGCGCTGGCGCTGGGCCTCTGCGAGCGCGCGTTGCAGGCTCTCGACCTGGGTATGCGCCGCGGCGGCATCGTCGCGGTAGTGGGCCGCCTCGCGCTGGGCGGATTCGAGGGCGAGGCGCGCCTGTTCCCGCGCCGTCGCCGTGGTCTGGCGCAGCTCCGCGGCCTCGCGCTCCGCCGCATCGAGGCCAAGGCGGGCCTCGGCGAGATCGGCCAGGGTGCCCGGCAGGGTGCGGAGCTGGGCCTCGCGCTCGGCGACCGTCGTGGGCAGATAGGCGGTGTCGCCGGCCAGCAGCGCGGCGAGGATGGCGCGGGCGGGCTTCACCAGCTCCTTCGGCACCCAGCCGGTGACCTGGGCGCGGCCGAGGGCGGTCTGCTCGTCGATGATGCGCTGCTTCTCGGCGCGGACTTCCTCCTTGGAGAGGGTCCTGCCGGCGGGGGCTTCGGTGCCTTCGACGAGGGCTTCGGAGTCACTCATGCCTGTTCCTTCCGCGGCGCGGCCGCGACAGGACGCGGCGCCTCAACCGCCAATGCGAGACGGGCGGCGGATACCACCGCCCCAAGGCGTGACGATCTAGCGCAGGATCGGGTGGCGCAACAGGGCCGGCAGGCGGACCAATGTCTCGTTTGGTATGCCCCGCCCCGGCTCCGGTCCCGGCTTCAGCTATAGGCGCGGCGGTAGAGGTCGATGATCGCCGCCTCGTCCGGCACCCGCGGGTTGTTGGCCGGGCTGCCGGAGGCCAGCGCCTGCTGCGCCATCAGCGGCAGCAGCCCTTCCCAACGGTTGCCGCCGATCCCGTAGTCCTTGGGCGTCGGCACCCCGAGCTCCTGGTTCAGCGCCCGCAGTTCCTCGAGCAGCTTGGAGCCGGCGGCGGCATCGGTGTCCTCCCGCGTGGCGACGCCCATGGCGCGGGCCGCCTCGGCATAGCGGGGCAGCGCCTCGGTCAGGCCGTATTCGGTGACGACCGGCAGCAGCATGGCGTTCGAGAGCCCGTGCGGGACATGGAAATGCGCGCCGATCGGGCGGGACATGCCATGCACCAGGGCGACCGAGGAGTTCGAGAAGGCGAGGCCGGCCTGCATCGCGCCGAGCATCATCGCCTCCCGCGAGGCGGCATTCCTTGGCTGGTGGTAGGCCGGGCGGAGGTGGCGGCCGATGAGCTGCATCGCCGAGAGCGCCAGGCTGTCCGCATGGGGGTTGGCGCGCTTCGAGACATAGGCCTCGAGCGCGTGGGTCAGGCTGTCGATGCCGGTATCGGCGGTGGTGCGCTGCGGCACGCTGAAGGTCAGCTCGTAGTCGACGATGGCGGCGAGCGGCAGGGCGCCGAGGCCGGCGATCAGCATCTTCTCGTCGGTCTCGGTATCGGTGATGACGGTGAAGCGCGTCGCCTCAGAGCCGGTGCCGGCGGTGGTCGGGATGCAGAGGATAGGCACCAAGCCGTGGTCGGCCTGGGCGGGGACCTTGAAGGCCCGCATCTTGGTCCCCGTGGGCGCGGCGGCCAGGATCGCCATGGCCTTGGCGGTGTCCATCGGGCTGCCGCCGCCGAAGCCGATCAGGCAATCATGGTCGCCGGATTGCAGCACCGCGGCACCGGCCTCGATGACGGTATCGGTCGGGTCCGGGACGGTCTCGCTGAAGACCGCATAGGCGATGCCGGCGGCGCGCAGCGGGGCCAGCAGGGCGCGGTCGATGGTGCCGGAGGAGACCATCCAGGGGTCGGTGACGACCAGGGGGCGGGACAGGTTCAGCAGGCGCAGGACCTCGGCGGCCTGGGCGACGGCGCCGCCGCCGATGCGCATCAGGCGCGGCGAGACGATGGTGGCGATGGTCATGGGTTGGGTTCCTCCCCGGGGGGTTTGGGGCGGAGGATAGGCGGGGTTGGGT
>NZ_CEEDBP010000026.1:0-93466 GCF_979252845.1 Belnapia sp. AC561 | reverse complement strand
CCGCCACCGTCGTCCGGTGCAGGTCCCTTGGCACATCCGCCGCATACCGCCTGGCCCGGTGCATGGTCGCCCGGTTGTCCCACATCACCAGGTCATGCGGCTGCCAGACATGGGCGTGGACGAATTCCCGCTGCGTCGCGTGTTCGTTCAGGTCCCGCAGCAGCGCGCGGGCTTCCGGCACCGGCATGCCGTGGATCGCCCCCGCATGCGCCGAAAGGAACAGCGACAGCCGCCCCGACCCCGGGTGGCGGCGGACCAGGCGTTGCGGCACGGGCGTCCATTTCGCCAGCTCCTCCGCGGTGAAGTCGGTGAAGCCGAGCACGCCGCGGGAGTAGATCTGGCTGTGGTCGCAGACCATGTCGCGGACCAGCGCCTGGGTTTCCGCGTCCAGCGCATCCCAGGCGGCGCGCATGTCGGCGAATTCGGTATTGCCGCCGGAGGCCGGGATGACCCGGGCCGAGAGCAGCGAGTACATCGCCGGCGTCGGCTTGAAGGAGCTGTCGCTGTGCCAGAGCATGTTGCCCAGGCTGAACAGCCGCTTGCGGTCGTCCCGCGCCAGGGGCTTCAGGTCGCGGTCGAGGTTGGAGATGTCGTTGACCTCCATCGCCAGGCGGCGGGCCTCGCCCTGGACAATGTCGCCGGTGGCGAGCTCCAACTCGCCGAAGTGGCGGCTGAAGGCGATCTGCTGGGTGTCGTCGATGCGCTGGTCGCGGAAGACCAGCACGGCATAGCGGTCCATGCCGGCGCGGATGGCGGCGGCGGTCGCGGCCTCGATCGGCTGGCGGAGGTCGATCCCGGCGACCTCGCCGACGAAGTCGGGGCGCGCGGGGTTGGCGGGGCGGATGGTCGGGGTCATCGGCAGTTTCCCTCACCGGGGCGTCCGGCGCCCCGTTGCGGGGGAGTTTACGGCGTCCCGCGCGCGGGTCCAGGCGGGCTGCGGATCTCGCCGACGATGGCGCGGATGGCGCGCTGGGCATGGTGGCGGGACAGGCCGCTATGGACCAGGCGGTCGGCGCGGCGCCGCTTCTCGGCATCCGGCAGCTGGCGGGCGAGGATGGCGGTGAGGCGCTCGGGGGTCATGCCGGGGCGGCGGAGGACGCGCCAGCGCTGGATGGCGGCGGGGGCGGTGACCACCACCACCAGGTCGCAGCGGCCCTGGCCGCGAGTCTCGAACAGCAGCGGGATGTCGAGCACCACCAGCCGTTCGGCGCGGCGGCGGGCGGCGGCGAGGAAGCGGCGCTCGGCATCCCGGACCAGCGGGTGGACGATGCGCTCGAGTCGCGTCAGGGCTTCGGGCTGGCCGAGCACGGCGCGGCGCAGGGCCTCGCGGTCCACCCGGCCGTCGCGCACGGTGCCGGGGAAGGCCGCGGCGATGGGGCCGACGGCGCGGCCGCCGCGGCCCTGCAGCGCATGGACAGTGGCATCGGCGTCGAAGATCGGCACGCGGAGGCGCTGGAAGGTGGCGGCGGCGGTGGACTTGCCCATGCCGATGCCGCCGGTGAGGCCGAGGATCTTCATCGGGCGGGGATATCCCCGCCGACGAAATCGCGCAGCTCGGCATCCACCTCGGGCGTCACGCCGAACCAGGCAGCGAAGCCGGGGCGGGCCTGGTGCAGCAGCATGCCGAGGCCGTCGACCGCGGTGAGGCCGAGGGCGCGGGCGGCCGCCAGCAGCGATGTTTCACGGGGAACATAGACGATGTCGGCCACCACGGCGCCGGGCGGCAGGCCGGCGAGGTCCAGGTCGAGCGGCGGCTGGCCGGCCATGCCGAGCGAGGTGGTGTTCACCAGCAGCGCGGCGCCGGCCAGCGGCGGCGTGGTCGCCACCGCGATCGGGCCGCCGAGGGCCTGGGCCAGGGCCTCGGCGCGGGCCGGGGTGCGGTTGACGAGGGTGAGATGCGGGCAGCCGGCATCGAGCAGCGCGGCGGCGATGGCCCGGGCGGAGCCGCCGGCGCCGAGGATGACCGCGGGGCCGGAATCGGCGCGCCAGGCGGGGGCGGCTTCGGCGACATTGGCGAGGAAGCCCCAGCCGTCGGTGTTGGAGCCCTCGATGGCGCCGTCGCGGAAGACCAGGGTGTTCACCGCGCCGGCGCGCTGCGCGCTGGGGTCCACCCGGTCGCAGATGGCGAAGGCGGCTTCCTTGTGCGGGATGGTGACGTTGGCGCCGCGGAAGCCGAGGTCGACCAGCGCGCGGACGGCGGCGGCGAAGCGGTCGGGTGCGACCGGCAGCGGCAGGTAGGCGCCATCCACCCCGTGCCGGCGCAGCCAGAGCCCGTGCAGCCGGGGGGAGCGGGAATGGGCGACCGGCCAGCCGAGGATGCCGGCGAGCCGGGCATGGCCGGAGAGGGTGACGAGGGGGGAGGCGCTCATCGGATCAGGGAAGCCGCCGCTCCTGCTTTGGTCAATGGGCGCGGCGTCAGCCCTGCAGCGGGTCGATGCGCTCGCACAGCATGAAGTGGGCGTGGTCTTCCCAGGTCCATTCCTCCCGCACCGCGAAGCCCATGACATTGACCAGGGTGCGGAAGGCGGGGATCGACATGAGCCACCAGTAGGGCCAGCAGCTCAGCCCTTGCTCGGTCCGGTGCGGCATGATGGCGCCGGACTGCTGCGGCCGCGGGGCGGTGTCGTCGATGCTCCAGCCGAACTTGGTCTTGTAGTGCAGCCGCATGATGTCGCGCTGCGCCTCGGACATGGCCGGCAGCAGGAAGGCCATGCCGTCCGGGCATTCGACCACGCCGAGCTCGTTCTCGACCCGCGCCGGCATGATGACGGTGTTGACGATCAGCCAGCGGCCGGTGATGCGGGTGAGGTTGTAGAGCGAGGTCACCGGATCGGCGACGTGGTAGAGGATGCCGGTCGAATAGAGCGTGTCGAAGCGCGGCAGCTGCTCCGGCAGGTCGGCGCGGGTGATGTCGACCTTCTCGTGGCAGGCATAGCGGCGGCGGTCGATGCCCTTCTCGACCATCATGTTGTGGAAGAAGCTCCAGTACTCGGAGCTGAAGGGCTGGATATCGGCCATCGCCACATGGCTGGCGCCGGCGTCCAGGGCGATGCTGACCCGCTCGTTGCAGGACCACTCGCCGATGCCGCCGATATCGACGAAGCTCCCGCCCGGGGCGACCGCGCGGATCCAGGCTTCGGGCGGCGATTCGGGCATCGGGTACTCCGGTGATCAGGGTCGGGGCTCGGGGGCGGGGCTCGGGGCCATGCGGCGAGGCCGGTGCACGCACCGGTAGAAGGGCGAGGACGCTAATCGGCCTCGCCACCCGCTGCAAGCCATCCTTCCGCCGGGCGACGGCCCGCTACCGCCGTGGCGCGGCGGCGGCCCCCACCAGCCCGGCCGGCGTTCCCTCATCCGTTGCCTGGGCCCAGAGCTCGGGCTGCAATTCCTCCCGCCGGTTGGGAAACAGCAGGGCGCAGGCGAAGGTGACGGCGCCGAAGCCGGCCAGGACCAGCATCGGCGCGGCCAGGCTGCCGGTCGCCTTGTGCAGGAAGCCGACGAGCGGGGAGGCGCTGGCGGCGCCGAGGAAGCCGATGGTGAAGCGGATGGAATAGAGCTTCACCCGCAGCGCCGGGGCGACGTAGCGGGCCGTCATCGTCTCGTTCACCGTCACCTGGCCGAAGATCGATGCCGCCATCAGCGCCGCGAGCGGCAGCACCAGCCAGCCCTGCACCACGGACAGCGCCAGCAGGCAGGGCACCTGCACCAGGGCCAGCGGCAGGAAGACGTTCTTCAGGGTCTGCCGGTCGATCATGTGGCCGACGGTGAACTGCGTCAGCCCGCCGCAGATGGTGGCGAGGAAAGCCAGCAGCCCGACCACCGGCAGCAGGTCCGGGGACCCGGCCAGCCGTTCCTCCATCAGCTTCGGCAGCAGCAGGGCGAAGGCGTTGAACACGAGGCCGGAGACGGCGGCCAGCGCCAGCAGCACCACCACGGCGCGGCGGACGATGGCCGGCGGGATGGCGGGGAAGGGCTTGGCGCCGGCCGCCTGCTTCGCCGCGTCGAAGGCGGGCTCGCGCAGCCACAGCAGGCCGGTGAGGATATAGACCACCCCCGGCAGCACGAAGGCCCAGTGCCAGCCGAGCCGCGCCGCGACCAGCGCCGTCACCACCGGGGCCAGGGCCACGCCCATGTTGCCGAAGGCGCCGTTGATGCCGACCGCGCGGCCGATCTTGCCGCTGGGCGAGGCGGCGGCGGCCTCCACCAGCATGGCGGTGCCGACCGGATGGTAGACGGCGGCGAAGCAGCCCATGAGGGCCAGCGCCAGGCCGAGGGTCAGCGGGGTCTCGGCCAGCCCCGCCATCACCGAGGCGCCGCCGGTGCCGAGGAAGAAGGCGGCCATCATGGCGCGCCGGCCGTAGCGCGCCGCCAGCCAGCCCATCGGCAGGGAGCCGAGGCCATAGAGCACGAACATCCCGGTGCCGAGCGCCAGGATCGGGCCGTATTCGCGGCCGAAGGCCTCCGGCGCTTGCGTCACGATGCCCAGCACCGCGGTCGCCAGCACCAGCAGGCTGTAGTGGGTGTAGATATGCGCGGCGTTGACGAAGGCGATCTGCCGCGCGGCGGGGTCGTGCATGGCGCTTTTCCGTTCCTTGGCCTTTCGCGCCAGCCTATCCTGGCCGGATGACGATGGCAGGCCAAACCATGTCGCCGCCCGGCCATTTCGGTGCGGCGCCGCTGCGCAACATCCCGGCGGATGCGGTGGACCGGCCGCTGGCCGGCTTCAAGCGGGACTACGTCGATGGCGAGTCGGTGCCGCGCCATGCCCATTCCCGGGCGCAACTGCTGTACGCGACGCAGGGGGTGATGCGGATCGCGACCGATGCGGCCGGCTTCATCGTGCCGCCGGGCCGGGCGCTGTGGATGCCGGCCATGGTGCCGCATGTCACCGCCATGCAGGGGCGGGTGGCGATGCGGGCGCTGTTCCTCCGCGCGGATGCGGCCGCCGCCGGGCCGCGGCTGGTGACGGTGCTGGCGGTCTCGCCGCTGCTGCGGGAGCTGGTGCTGGCCGCCTGCGCCGAGCCGCTGGAATGGGACGAGGCTGGGCGGGGCGGGCATCTGACGGCGCTGATCCTGGACGAGATCGCCCGGGCCCCTGCCCTGCCCCTGGGCGTCCCCGCGGTGCGCGACCCGCGGCTGCAGCGCCTGGCGGAGGCGCTGCGGGCGGAACCGGCGCGCGACCTGGGACTTGAGGACTGGGCGCGGCACTGCGGCGCCAGCCCCCGCACCCTGACCCGGCTGTTCCGGGCCGAGACGGGGATGAGCTTCGGCCGCTGGCGGCAGATGCTGCGGCTGGCAGAGGCGGCGGCGCTGCTGTCCCGCGGGGTGCCGCCGGCCCGGGCGGCGGCGGCGGTGGGCTATGCCAGCGCCCCGGCCTTCGGCGCCGCCTTTCGCGCGGCCTTCGGCACCACCCCAGGCGGCGGCCGGTCGACTGGCCAGGACGAAATGGCAACGCAGGAGGAATGATGATCCCTGGGGCTTGAGTCAAATCTGCGTGCAGTATACGCAGTGTGTCGCGATGTTTCACGGCGGAGGGCGTCGATGCAGACACAGATGCTCGGACACGGCATCCTCGCTTTGGCGACACTGGCAGCCCTTGTCTGGGCCGAAGCCGTGCCGGCCGATGTCCTGTTGCGTGCCGCAGAATTGGTCCTGGTCTGGGCCGGGCTGACCACGCTGGTCGTGGGCGTCGCCGGCGCCTGGGTGGCGCTGGGCCGTTCGCGCCGGCCGGCCCCGGCCCCGCGCGGCGGCATGGCGATGCAGCGGGCCCGCCCGCCGCAATAGGCCGGCCACCGGCTCAGTAGCCGGAGAAGCGCATCGGCTCCTTGTGCGGGAATTCGTAGAAGAGCCGGTCCCAGGACGAGACATGCCCGTCCGGGGCATCGTTCCAGGGCGCGATCCGCGCGAGGTAGCGGTTGTGGATCTGCGGCAGCCCCCAGGGGTCCTCCCGGTGCTCCGCCCCCTGCACCGCGACGATGACGAAGCGGGAGGCGCCGTGGATGCGCGCCAGGACGTCGCGGATTTCCGGCAGCAGGCGGCGGGCGGCGCCCGGCTCCTCCGTCACCGCCACCTTGTAGAAATAGGCGGTGGCGTGGTCCGCCGGCCGCTCGCGGAGGAATTTGTCGATCAGGTACCGGGACTTCTCGCGGTGGTCCTGGAATTTCGCCTCCCATTCCGGGTCGGACTCGTAGTCTGGCCGGTCGAAGGGGGAGTGGAATTTGTAGTCGTAGCGGTGGTCGTTCAGCAGCCCGCCATCGCCATGCACCGAGATATTGGCCCGCTGCAGCACGCCGTCGAAGCGGTTCTCGAGCACCTGCTTCAGGGCCAGCAGGGGCGTGACGTTCCAGTTGAAGTAGTTGGAGCTGTCATGGCCGAGGATGCGGCGGATCTGGAAGCCGCCCTCGCAATCGCTGCCCAGCGAGATGTATTCGTCATACTGCATCCGGCGGCCCTCCCGGTTTCGTCATATCACAGGCGAAAGCCGCGCCAAGCGGCTCAGGCAGCGGGCGGCGCCGCCCGCAGCGGCAGCAGGCAGGCCATGGCCGCGGTCGCCAGCAGCCCGGCGAGGCCGAGCACCGCGACGGCCGGCAGGCCGGCGACCAGCGGCGCGGTCAGCGCCGGGGCGGCGGCCTGGGCCAGCAGGATCGGCAGCGCCAGCCGGCCCATCAGCACCGGGTAGCCGCGGGCCCCGAACAGCGCCAGCGGCACCGCGCCGCGGCTGATGGTCATGATGCCGTTGCTGGCGCCGTAGCAGAGCACGAAGGGCACCGCCGCCACAGGGCCCGCCAGCACCAGCAGCAGGGCGCCGATCGGCAGCAGCACCGCGCCGAGGCGCGCCGCCGTCAGCGGATGGGCGGCGCGGCCGAGGGTGAATTCCAGCAGCCGGCCGCCGACCTGGGCGGGGCCGAGCAGGGCCGAGGCCGCGACCGCCCCGGCGACCGAAAGCCCCAAGCCCCCGAGCACCGCGATGAGATGCACCGAGAGCGTGGCGCTGATGACCGCCCGCAGGGTGAAGAAGACCGCCAGCAGCAGGAAGCTGCGCCGCACCCAGGCGGCGGGCAGCGGCGCCTCCGCCGCTTCCGGTTGGGCCGGGCCGGTGGCCGCCGCGGGGCTGCCGGCGCGCGGCACCCGCAGGTAGATCGGCAGCACCACCAGCAGGTTGATCCCGGCATAGGCGAGGCAGGTGCCGCGCCAGCCGACCAGGGGCAGCAGGGTGGCGGTCAGCGGCCAGCCGACCGTGCTGGCGAAGCCGGCGACCAGGGTGACCAGGGTGATGGCCCGGCGCGCGGCCTGGCCATAGAGCACGCCGAGGGTGGCGAAGGCGGCCTCGTACAGGCCGAGCGCCATGCCGAGGCCGAGCACCACCCAGCCGAGGAACCAGCCCCAGAGCCCCGGCAGCAGCGCCAGCAGCCCCAGCCCGGTGGCGAGGATGCCGGAGGAGGCCAGCAGCACCGGCCTGCCGCCGCGCTGCTCGATCAGCCGCCCGACGCGCGGCGCGGCGAGGCCGGAGATGAGCAGGGCCAGGGAGAAGGCGCCATAGACCAGCGCCGGATCGGCCCCGAGGTCCGCCACCACCGCCGGCGCCACCAGCGCCGGCAGGTAGTAGGTGCCGGCCCAGGCCAGGGTCTGGGCGATGCCCAGCAGCAGCGCCATCCGCCGCGGTTCGGGCGACGGCGCGACGGCGTTCATCGGGCGGGGCGAGGACTGGAGACGGGGCAGGGACTGGCCATGGCGGGAGTCTCGCCCAGCCGCCCGGTGCCGCCAAGCGGATACCGCAACGGGTCATCCGCCAAGGCGTGATCGGCTGCGGGGAAGCAGAAGCCCGGACCATGACCGGCGCTTCTGTCGGCGCTGGTCATGGTCCGGTCGGCGGGGTCCTACCCCTGGGTCGCCTGCTGCAGCTGCTGGGCCATCCGCAGGTGCTCCTGCAGATGCGGCAGGGTCTGCGCCGCGAATTGCTTGAGCTGCGGATTGTCGCCCGAGCGGCTGTAGTTGCTGAAGAGATCGACCGCCTGCTGGTGCATCGTCACCTGCTGGCTGAGGAAGAGCCGGTCGAATTCGGCGCCGTTGACCCCCTGGAGCTGCTGCAGCAGGGCGGTGTGCTGCTGGTCCAGCCCCTCATGCTGCGGGCCGCCCTGGGCATTGGTGATGCGGCCGCTGGCGGCATTGCCGGTGGTCTCGCGGCCCTGCGGCAGCGGGGTGGCGGCGCCGGCGCCCATGCCGGGCACCTGCTGCATCAGCGTCTGCAGCTGCTGGGTGGTCTGCGAATGGTCGCGGACCAGCATCAGGGCGAATTCCTTGACCCGGGCATTCTGCGACTTCTCCCCGGCGAGGCGGCCGCTGGCGGTCTCGTAGCGGTCGCTCATGGCCGCCAGGCGCAGGAATTCGGGGGTGGAGGTGACCTCGGCCCGGGCACCGGTGGAGGCGGGCGCATTGGGGGCCTGGCCGGTCTGGCCCTGGACGGCCTGGGCACGCTGCTGCTGGGTCTGGGCCAAGGCCGGCGTGGTGGCCAGTAGGGTGGCGGCCAGCAAGGCGAGTTTGCGGTTCATCAATGCGTCTCCCATTCCGGCTGGAGGCCAACCGGTTGGGGAGGAAACGGCGCTCGGCGGGGGCGGTTCGGTACCGGGGGCGGAATGCCCTCTCACGGCAGCAGCCGGCGCAGCCGATCGGCCTGGCACCGGCCCCAGGCGATGAGGCGGGCCTCCAGCGCTTCCACTTGGCCGACCTGCTTCGGCCAGCGGGCTTCAAGCTTGGCCATGCCGCGCCGCGCCCAGCCATACTGGTCCCGCAGCACGAAAAGCCCGAGGGCGAGGAAGAGCATGCCCTGCAGGATGGGCAGCACCAGCCCGAGCAGTCCCAGCACCAGCAGCCCCAGCCCCGCCAATTTGCGTTGCCAGGACGGCATCAGGCGGCCCGCAGCGGCGGCAGCGCCAGCTTCCGCTCGCTGGCGACGAACAGGTATTCGACATTGGTCAGCCGCCCCACGGTGCCGACCTTCTCGCCCTTCGGGTTGTGGATGCCGATCTTGGCGCCGACGTAGCGGCCATAGGGGATCTCGATGACCTGCACATGGCCACGGGCGGCCAGCATCCCGACCAGCGCCTCGCGGCCGAGGTAGCCCTCGTCGTTGAAGGAGACCACCAGGGTCGGGCAGCGCAGCGCGGCGATGGTGCGGGCCAGGGCGGGGCCGATGCCGGGGCGGCTGTTGAAGGCGGAAATCCGCGTCCGGCAATCGAGCCGCTTGTTGGCGATGCCGTAGGTCTCCGGCTGGTCCCAGCGCACCAGCGTCTCCCAGACATGGTAATTCCTGAGGTAGGAATGCTGGTTGTAGGGCGGATCGAGGTAGGCGAGGTCGCAGTCGAGGGTCGCCGCGACGGCCTCGGCATCGCCGCAGAAGGCCTGGCAGGCCCCGGCCGCGGGGCGCGGCAGCAGGGCCGGCAGCCGCAGCGTCAGCGGGTTCTTCGCCCGGGCGGCCCATTGCTTCATGTAGGCCATCTGCAGGCCGGCGGTGCTGTCGACGCGGTCCGCCGCCTCCAGCAGGGAGGTCAGCAGGATGGCCTCCAGCTCGGGCTCGGCGCCCATCGCGGCGATGGCGTTGCGGATGGCCTCCACCTTGGCGCCGTTCTCCGGCGTCAGGTAGCGGGCGGCGACGCAATAGGCCTCGGTGAACCAGCCGGCCCGGGGCGGCAGGCGCTGCAGCTCGGCCAGGATGCGGGCGGCGGGCTCAGCCCAGCGTTCCGCATCGGCCTGGACGTAGCAGGTGGCCAGCGTGTGGGCGAAGGCGTTGTGGTCGTTGGACAGGACCCGGTAGCCGGCGCCCTTCAGCGCATGGCCGACCCGGGCGGTGCCGGAGAAGACATCGGCGACGGTCGAGCCGGGCGCCGTGGCGCCGCCGATCGCCGCCAGGATATGGGTGAGCAGGGCGCGCTTGCTGCCGATGTACTTGATCACCGGCGCGCCCCCCTGCTCGGATCCCCGCGCTAGATGTGCAGCGCCCGGCCGCCGACGCCGAGCGCCGCTTCCTTCACCGCCTCGTTCAGCGTCGGGTGGGCATGGCAGGTGCGGGCCACGTCCTCGGAGCTGGCGCCGAACTCGATGGCGAGGGCGATCTCGGCGATCAGCGTGCCGGCATCGGGTCCGATGATATGGGCGCCCAGCACCTTGTCGGTCTTGGCATCGGCCAGGATCTTCACGAAGCCGTCCGTCTCCTCCATGGCGCGGGCGCGGCCATTGGCGGTGAAGGGGAATTTGCCGGACTTGTAGGCGACGCCCTGGGCCTTCAGCTCCTCCTCCGTCGCGCCGACCGAGGCGATCTCGGGCCAGGTATAGACCACGCCGGGGATGGCGCCGTAGTTCACGTGGCCGGCCTGGCCGACCAGGATCTCGGCGATGGCGACGCCCTCGTCCTCGGCCTTGTGGGCCAGCATGGCGCCGGCGATGCAGTCGCCGATGGCGTAGATGCCGGGGACGTTTGTGGCGAAGTGGCCATCGGTCTTGACCCGGCCGCGGTCGTCGAGCGCGACGCCGACCTCGGCCAGGCCGAGGCCCTCGACATAGGGGCGGCGGCCGATCGCCAGCAGCACCACGTCGGCCTTGATCTCCTCGGCCGCGCCGCCGGCGGCGGGCTCCACCGTCAGGGTCACGCCATCCTTGCCCACGGCGGCGGCGGTGACCTTCGACTTCAGCCTGAACTTCAGCCCCTGCTTGCCCAGCACCCGCTCGGTCTGCCGGGCGATCTCGGCATCCATGCCGGGGACCAGGCGGTCGAGGAACTCGATCACCGTCACCTGGGCGCCGAGGCGGTGCCAGACCGAGCCGAGCTCGAGGCCGATGACGCCGCCGCCGATGACGACGAGATGGCCCGGGACCTTGTCCAGCTCCAGCGCGCCGGTGGAGGTGACGATGCGCGTCTCGTCCACCTCGACGCCGCGCAGCGGGGTGCTGTCGCTGCCGGTGGCGATGACGATGTTCTTGGTCTCGTAGGTCTCGCCGGCGACCTCGACCTTGCCGGGCGCCACGATCTTGCCGGCGCCCTTCAGCCAGGTGACCTTGTTCTTCTTGAAGAGGAATTCGACGCCCTTGGTATTGGCCGTGACCACCTCGCCCTTGCGGGCCTGCATGCGGGCCAGGTCGAGCTTCACCTCGCCCACCACCACGCCATGCACGCCGAGCTTGTGGGTCGCTTCCTCGAAATGCTCGCTGGATTGCAGCAGGGCCTTGGAGGGAATGCAGCCGATGTTCAGGCAGGTGCCGCCGAGGGTCGCGCGCTTCTCGACGCAGGCGACCTTGAGGCCGAGCTGGGCGGCGCGGATGGCGCAGACATAGCCGCCGGGGCCGGAGCCGATGACGATGAGGTCGAAGCTATCGGGCATGGAGGCTCCTTGAGGCGCGCCGGAAGACTTGAGCCGGGGCTGGCGAATTCGGCGGGAAACTGGCCCCTGGCGCGGCCGAAGGCAAGTCTCGGGGGCGTCAATCCGCCGGCCTGGGCGCCGCGGCGGCACGGCGGAAGGCGATGGTCACCCGCACGCCCTTCCCCGGCCTGGACTCGATGGCGAAGCTGGCGCCGGCGTTCTGCCGCAGGGATTGCACGATCATGGCGCCCAGCTTGCCGGGGCGGGGCCAGTCGGCACCCTCGGGCAGGCCGATCCCGTCGTCGGCGATGGTGATGCGGCAGCCCTCGCCATCCGACAGGCTGTGCAGGGTGATGGTGCCGCCCTCCCGCTCCGTGCCGATGCCGGGGAAGGCGTGCTTCAGCGCATTGGTCAGCAGCTCGTTCACCACCAGCCCGGTCGGCATCGCGACATTCACCGAGACCGGGTAGGAATCGACCTTGAGGTCGAGGCGGATGCCCTCCACCGCATGGGACCGCAGGATGGAGGAGGCGATGTCGCTGAGGTAGATGCCGAGGTCGACGGTGCTGTCCTTGGCCGTCTTGGCGCCATCCGACAGCAGGCCATAGAGGATCTGGATCGCCTCGATCCGCCCGGCCAGCCGGTCGAAGGGCGCGCGGTCCATGCCCCCTTCGGCATTGCGGGCCTCGATCCGGATCAGCGCAGCGATCATCTGCAGGTTGTTTTTCACCCGGTGCTGGATTTCCAGCAGGCGAATATCCTTCTCGCGCAGCTGCTCGGCGATCTCCTGCCGCTTGTGCGGGCCATGCGCGCCGACATCGACCAGGATGGCGAGCCGGTAGGCGGGTGTGCCCTCCTCGTCCTCGATCAGGTTGGAATAGGCATCGACCAGGGCGGGGGGCGCCGCCTCCCGGTCGATGCGGAAGGTGCCGATGCAGTCGGTGCCGGCGGGGATGGCCTCGCCCAGGCCGCGCAGCCCGGAGCCCTGCCCCGGCTCGATCTCGGCTTCCGTCCCCGGCAGGGCATCCCAGGGCTTGCCGCGGAGATCCCCGGCGGCGACGCCGGCGAGCCTTTCCAGCTCCGGATTCGCATAGGCGATGCATTCGCCCGCCTCGGCATCCCGGATCTCGGAGACGACGATCGCGATCGGCACCTGGTCCAGGAAGCGCCGGAACTGATCGTTCTCGAGAGCGCCTGCCAGATCCTCGGTGGCGAGCAAGGCCTCGACCTGGCTCGCGGTCCCGTTGTCATCGGTCATGCCGAACGCTGTGCCCCACTGTATGACCGGCGCCGCATCGATACGGCGCGATCCTTGTCCCGGCCCAGGATAGGCCGAACGCCAGCGGAGCGCATGGGGTTGTTGGCGATGCCTCAGCCCCGGGCCGGGGCGCCGCCGTGTTCCCGGCTCAGATGGCTCTCCACCCGGGTTTCCGGCATCAGCCAGGCGGTGACCAGGGCGATGACGAAGAAGCCGGTGACATACCAGAAGAAGCCGGATTCGGCACCGACCGACTTGAACCACAGCCCGACATATTCCGCCGTGCCGCCGAACAGCGCATTGGCGACGGCATAGGGCAGGCCGACGCCCAGCGCCCGGACCTCGCCGGGGAACAGCTCCGCCTTCACCAGCCCGCTGATGGAGGTATAGCAGGAGATGACCGCCAGCCCGGCCAGCACCAGCAGCCCGGCCATGACCGGCGACTGGACGCCGGCCAGCGCGGTCAGCAGCGGCACCGTCATCAGCGCACCCAGCGCGCCGAAGGCGATGAGCATGCCGCGCCGGCCGATGCGGTCCGAGATGGCGCCGAAGACCGGCTGCAGCAGCATGAAGCCGAAGAGCACGAAGGCCATGGTGGCGCTGACCGTCCGCGTCGGCAGCCCCGCGGTATTGACCAAGTACTTCTGCATGAAGGTGGTGAAGGTATAGAAGCTGAGGCTGCCGCCGGCGGTCAGGCCGAGCACCAGCAGCAGCGGCTTCGGGTGGCGCAGCAGGGCCCGCAGGGAGCCAGCCTCGGACTTCTTCGCGGCATCGGCGCTTTGGGTCTCATGCAGGGCGCGGCGCAGGAACAGCGCCACCACGGCGGCGATGGCGCCGATCACGAAGGGGATGCGCCAGCCCCAGGCGCGCATCTGCTCGTTCGTGAGCAGGGCTTCGAGGATGACGATGACCAGCACCGCGAGGAGCTGGCCGCCGATCAGCGTCACGTACTGGAAGCTGGCGAAGAAGCCGCGATGGCCGGGCTGGGCCACCTCGCTCATGTAGGTGGCGCTGGTGCCGTATTCGCCGCCGACCGAGAGGCCCTGGGCGAGCCGCGCGACGGTCAGCAGGATGGGCGCCAGGATGCCGACGCTGGCATGGGTCGGCAGCAGCGCGATCATCAGCGAGCCGCCGCACATCAGCAGCACCGAGGCCATCATGGAGAAGCGGCGGCCGCGGCGGTCGGCCAGCCGGCCGAAGATGTAGCCGCCGATCGGCCGCACCAGGAAGCCGGCGGCGAAGACCCCGGCGGCGGCGAGCAACTGGGAGGTGCGGTCGCCCGAGGGGAAGAAGGCCGGCGCGAAGTAGAGGGCGCAGAAGGAATAGACGTAGAAGTCGTACCACTCGACCAGGTTGCCGGAGGAGCCGCCGACGATGGCCATGATCCGGCGGCGGCGGGCGGCGGCCTCGTCCAGCGGGGCGGTGGGTGTTGCGGCGTTCATGATACCTGTCCCGGAACTCTTCGGCGGCTGCAACGCAGGCCGGCGGGCCGGGTGGCAAAATCCTTTTCCTTTTGGCCCGGCATCCCGCCAGACTGCCGGCAAAAGCAAGGCCCGGCGCATGACCGGGACCGCAGGCGGGAGGGATGGCCATGGTGGAATATCTCGGCAGGCGCGGGGCCCTGGCGTTGGGTGGCGGCCTGCTCGCCAGCCCGGCCCTCGGGCAGGGGCGATACCCGGACCGCCCCATCCGCCTCATCATCCCCTGGCCGCCGGGCGGTTCGGCCGATGCGCAGCTGAGGTCGCTGGCGGAGATCGCCGGGCGGGCGCTGGGGCAGCCGGTGGTGGTGGAGAACCGCACCGGCGCCTCCGGCACCATGGGCGCGCTGCACCTGACGACCCAGGCCAAGCCGGATGGCTATACCATCAGCCAGATGCATCTCTCGATCGTCCGGCGGCCCTTCATCGTGCGGAACCCGCCCTGGGACCCGGTGAACGACTTCACCCATATCATCGGCCTGTGCGGCTGGATGTACGGGATCGCGGTGAAGGCGGATGGGCCGATCAAGGACTGGGCCGGCTACCTCGCCTATGCCCGGGCGCATCCGGGGCGGCTGACCTACACGACCTCCGGCATCGCCACGACCAACCACCTGACGATGGAGGAGCTGGCGCAGCGCGAGCGGATCGAGCTGGTGCATGTCCCCTACCGGGCGGCGAACGAGGCCGCGGTCGCCGTCGCCGCCGGGGAGGTGATGAGCGTCGCCGATGCCTCCTCCTGGGCGCCGCTGGTGGATGGCGGGCAGTTGCGGCTGATCTGCGCCTGGACCGCCGAGCGGTCCCCGCGCTTCCCCGATGCGCCGACCCTGAGGGAGCTGGGCTACGACATGGTCGTGACCTCCCCCTATGGCCTCGCCGGGCCGAAGGGGATGGACCCCGGCGTGGTGCGCGTGCTGCATGATGCCTGCAAGGCGGCGCTGTTCGACCCGGCCAATACCGCGGTCCGGGCGCAATTCGACATGCCGCTGGAGTATTATGATACCGAGGATTACCGCAGCTTCATCGCGCGCCGGGCGGACTACGAGAAGGCCATGGCGCAGCGGTTGCAGCTGCGGATCGACTGAAGAAGACCACCGGGAGAGTCCAGCAAGAATGAGCATCATCACCCGCCGCGGGGCACTGACCCTGGCTGCCGCCAGCCTCGCCGCCCCCGCGCTTGCGCAAGCCCGCTACCCCGACCGGCCGATCCGGTTGGTGATCCCCTGGCCGGCCGGGGGCTCGGCCGATGCGCAGCTCCGCTCCATGGGCGAGATCGCCAGCAAGGCGCTGGGCCAGCCGGTGGTGGTGGAGAACAAGCCGGGCGCCGGCGGGACGCTGGGGCCGATGACCGTCGCGCAGCAGTCCCGGCCGGATGGCTATACCCTGACGCAGATGCACCTGTCCGTGGTGCGGCGGCCCTTCATGATGAAGACGCCGCTCTGGGACCCGATCGCCGACTTCACCCATATCATCGGGCTGACCGGCTGGCTGTTCGGCACCGCGATCAAGGCCGATAGCCGCTTCCAGACCTGGCCGGAGATGATCGCCTATGCCCGCGCCAATCCGGGCAAGCTGACCTATTCCACCAGCGGCATCGGCACCACCAACCACCTGGCGATGGAGACCCTGCAGGAGCTGGAGAAGGTCGAGCTCACGCACGTGCCCTTCCGCGGCTCGAACGAGGGCGTGACGGCGGCGCTGGCCGGGCAGGTGGACATGGTCTGCGACAGCAGCGCCTGGGCGCCCTTCGTCGAGGCCGGCAGCATGCGGGCGCTCTCGGTCTGGACCAGCGAGCGGGCGGCGCGCTTCCCCAGCGTGCCGACCCTGAAGGAGCTGGGCTACGACATGGAGGTCACCTCCCCCTATGGCGTCAGCGGCCCGAAGGGGATGGACCCCGGCGTGGTGCGGGTGCTGCACGATGCCTGCAAGGCGGCGCTGTTCGATGCCGAGAATGTCCGCATCCGCGGGCAATTCGACATGCCGCTGGTCTATCGCAACACCGAGGACTACCGCGCCTTCCTGACCCAGCGGGTCGAATACGAGAAGGCGATGGTGAAGCGGCTGAACCTGTCGCTCGACGGTTAGGACGGCGCTGGGGCCTGGTTTGGGGCCGGGTTTGGGGTTGGGAGGAAACAATGAAGGAAGGACTTGGCCGCCGCGCCCTGCTGGGCGCGGCGGGGGCGGCATTGGCCGCGCCGGCGCTCGCGCAGGGGCGGTTCCCCAACCGCACCATCCGCTGCATGATTCCGTGGCCGCCGGGCGGCTCGCTGGATGCGCTGCACCGGCAGATGTTCGAGATCGCGGGCAAGGATCTCGGCCAGAGCATCGTCATCGAGAACATGGCCGGCGCGCGCGGCACGCGGGCGGCGATGTTCCTGATCCAGCAGGCGAAGCCGGATGGCTATACCATCGCGCACCACCACCTCTCGATCCTGCGGCACCCCTTCCTGACGAAGCAGCCGACCTGGGATCCGGTGGCGGATTTCTCCTACATCATGCAGCTGACGGGCTTCGTCTTCGGCACCGCGGTACGGGCGGACAGCCCCTGGAAGACCCATGCCGAGCTGATGGCGGCGGCGCGGCGGGCGCCGGGGCGGCTGACCTATTCGACCAGCGGCATCGCCACCACCAACCACCTGGCGATGGAGGACATCCTCGCCCGCGAGAAGGCGGAGATGACGCATGTGCCGATGCGCGGCGCCCAGGAAGGCGTGACGGCGCTGCTCGGCCGGCAGATCGACATCGTGGCCGACGCCCAATCCTGGCGGCCGCAGGTGGAGACGGGCGAGTTCCGGCTGCTGGCCGCCTGGACGCCGACCCGGCTGCCGAGCTTCCCCGAGGTGCCGACCCTGAAGGACCTCGGCTACGGGATGAGCGTGACCTCCCCCTATGGCCTGGTCGGGCCGAAGGGGATGGAGCCGGAGCTGGTGGAGCTGCTGCACCGCAGCCTGCGGAAGGCCTTCGAGGATGAGGCGAGCCAGGCGATCATGCGGCGGTGGGAACTGCCGAACGAATACCTCGGCCCGCGCGCCTACCGCGAATTCGCGCAGGAGCGGGTGGGGTATGAGCGGGAGACGGTGGCGCGGCTGGGGCTGAGCATCGACTGAGGCCTCAGGGCACGCCGTCGTAGATGCTGAGGATGCCGGCGGCGCCGGCCAGGAAGCCGTAGTCGATGGCGACCGCGGCCTTGAGCGGCATGATCTCCGCCTCGTGCACGGTCGCGGTCAGCCCGGCCGGGTTGCGCGCCATGATCCGGTCCGCCAGCTTCAGCGCCAGGTCGAGCGGGCCGTTCACCTGCAGGCCGCCGAGGCTGAAGCTGGAATTCGAGGTGCGGAGATAGAAGGCCTGGGCCAGCCAGGCGGTGGCCTCGTCCTCGATCGCCAGGCAGGGCATCGCCAGGAAGACATCGTGGATCGCATGCGCTGCCTCATGCACGATGGTCATGCGTTCGTTGCCGATGAATTCCCCGAAGTTGCTGCGCGGCAGGATGAACTGGTCGGGCGCATGGCCGCCCCGGCTGCCCGGCGAGGCGACGTATTCCGCCACGGCGCGGCTGCCGCCGGGCAGGTTGGCGCTCGACGGGGTGCCGACCGAGCAGGCGATGCGCCCGGCATCGACCAGATCGGCGATCACCCCGTAGCGGATGCCGGTGACGACGAAATTCTTGTACTGGAAGGCGGTGTTGCGCAGGCCGGCGGCTTCCCGCAGCACCTTCGCCACGTTCCGGGCGAGCTCGGCATCCGTCGTGATGGAGGGCATGGACCTGTCCTGCTTGCGAAAGCCGCAGGCTGGGCGCCGCCGGCGCGGCCTGTCACCTCAGCGAGGCGTGAAGAATCGCACCTTCCGGTCAGCCGGGTCAGGCCAAGCGCGATCAGGCCAAGCGCGGTCAGGCCAGGCGCGTCTGCCGGGCGACCATCCGCGCCAGCGGCGCGAAGGAGGCCGCCGCGGCGAAGCCCGCGGGCGCCGCCTGCATGGCCCAGGCCCCGAGGCCGGCCCAGCGCATCGGCCCGGCGCTGCGCCGGCGCCAGGCGGCGTGGAAGGCCTCGGCCGGCTGCCCCGCGAGGATGGCGGCGGCGGCGGCGAGGCCTGAATGCAGCGCCAGCGCCATGCCCTCCCCGGTGAAGCTGGGGATGACGCTGGCCTGGTCGCCGATGCGGTACAGGCCGGGCGGGCCGCCGGCGGGCAGGCGATAGCCATAGGGGATGCCGGCGACGGCCAGCGGCTTCCCCCAGCGCGGGGCGGCGTGGCGCAGCAGCCGGGCGCCGAGCGCCGAGCCGGCCACCACGGCGGCGAGCAGGTCGGCGGGGCGGGTGCGGACCGCGGCGCAGAGGTTGGCGCCGCCTTGCGTCGCTTGCAGCCCGGCATAGCCGCCGGCGAAGGGCAGCAGGGTCACGGCATCGCCGGGCTCGACGCCCGCAAGATGCAGCTTGAGGCCGATCCAGGGCGAGGCGGGGCGGGGAAAGCCGCGCAGCCCATGCTTGCCGGTGGCGAGGATGAGGCGACGCGCGCCGATCTCGCCGGCGCTGGTGCGAAGCCGCCAGCCCTCCGGGATGGGCTCGGCGCCGAGCACGGTGATGCCGCGGCGCAGGGCCGTGCCGGCGGCGGCCTGCAGGGCACCGTCCAGCAGCAGCCGGGACAGGCCCCAGGCGGCGAAGGGCAGCGGCGCGGCGGCGGTGCGGGCGCCATGCGCGACCTGGACCCGGCGCAGCGGGATGCCGCCCAGCGCGACGGGGTCAAGCCCGAGGCTGGCCAGGGCAGCCGCGGCATCGACGCCCAGGAATTCGCCGCAGACCACCTCGCGCGGGGCGGGGCTGCGTTCCAGCAGCAGCACGTCGTGCCCGGCCCGGGCCAGGGCGATGGCGGCGGCGCAGCCGGCCGGGCCGGCGCCGATGATCGCGGTCGAGATCATCGCTCGCGGCTGACGATCCAGCGGAAGGGGAAGGCCCAGCGGATCCTGGCCGGGGTGCCGGCGGCGGCGGCCAGCCGCGACCAATCCTCCCGGCGGAAGCCGCGGGCGATGGAGATGGTGCTGTCGTGGATCACCATCGGATCCATCCGCAGCGCCCGGGTCGCGCCCCAGACGAAGCCCCAGGGCAGCCAGTGGCGGTGCAGGTCGGAGATCAGCCAGCCCCGCGCCGCGTGATGGTCCAGCCAGCGGAGGAAGCGGACGAGCTGCGGATCGCTCAGGTGATGGGTGAAGAGGCTGCAGAGGATGACGTCGAAGCGGGCCTCGGCCGGCAGGTCGAAGAGATCGGCGGTGATGACCCGGGCGGGGATGCCGGCGGCGGCGGTATAGGTCGCGGCCCAGGGGCTGCGGTCGAGGCCGGTGAGGCTGACGGCGATGCCGCGGCCCTCGGCCCAGGCGGCGATGGCGGCCAGCATGTCGCCGCCGCCGGAGCCGACGTCGAGGATGGAGAGGCTGGCGATGCCCGTGCGGTCCACCAGCGCATCCAGCCAGCGGAGCGTCGGCTGGTAGGCCAGCGAGAGCCGGTTGATGCGGGCGAGGTCGCGCAGCGCGCCGGCGAATTCGGGCTCGGTGGCGGCGGCATCGTCCATCCATTCGGCGGCGGTGCTGCGCTGGCCGAACATCCTCAGGCGACGCGGAAGCGCATGGTCTCGGCCGAGAGGCCGGGGCCGAAGGCGAGCGCGCAGCCGCGCTGGCCGCTTGGTGCCGCCATCATCCGGGCCAGGACGAACATGACCGTCGCGGAGGACATGTTGCCGTAGTCCCGCAGCACGGCGCGGCTGGTATCCAGCGCATCCTCGGGCAGGTCCAGCCCATGCATCACCGCATCCAGCACGCTGCGCCCGCCCGGGTGCACGGCCCAGAGGTCGAAGTCGGCGGTGGCGGCGCCGCCGAGGATGGCCGCGCTTTCCCCCGGCAGGGCGCGGGCGAGGGTGAGCGGGACGAAGCCCGAGAGCGTCATGTCGAAGCCGCCGTCGCCGATCCGCCAGGTGATCTGGTCGGCGGCCTCGGGGATCAGCGCGGCGTGGAAACCCTCCATCGCCAGGCCGATGGGGTCGGCGGTGACGAGCGTGGCGGCGCAGCCATCGGCGAAGAGCAGGAAGCAGAGCAGCTGCTCGATCTCGGTGCTGGGCTGCAGGTGCAGGGTGCAGAGCTCGAGGTTCAGCACCAGCACCCGCGCCTCAGGCGTGCTGCGGACGATGTGGTGGGCGAGCTTGAGGGCATTGATCGCCGCCTGGCAGCCCATGAAGCCGACCACGCTGCGCTCGACGCTGCCGGGGATGCCGTAGCGGCGGATCAGGTGGTGGTCGAGGCCGGGGGCGACGAAGCCGGTGCAGGTGGCGAGGATGAGATGGGTGATGCGCGGCGCTTCCTCCGCCAGGCCGAGGGCATCGCAGGCGGCCTCGGCCAGGGCGGGGGCCTCGGCCTCGTAGCGTGCCATGCGCTCGGCGGTGCCGGGGAAGCGGTGGACCAAGTAGAAGTCGTCGACGGTGCCAGTGGCCTCCGCATTGGCCTCCAGCACGGAATAACGGCGGGAGATATGGGACCGCTCGGCGAGGCGGGCGAAGGCGGTGCGGGTGCGCGGATCGGTGATCTGCCGCCCGGCGAAGATGCGGAAGGCGTCATGCACCTCATGCCGGGGGACCGCGGTGCCGATGCGGTTGATATGGGCCGGCATGGGATTCTGTCTCACCCCCTGTAGATGGGGTGGCGAAGGCCGGTGCCTATTGCCGCACCGCGCCGGTGCGGGCATCGACGCGCAATTCCACCGGCGTGCCGTCGCGTACGCCCCGCAGGCGGATGGTATCGCCCTCGCGGCCGACTTCCGACACCTCGACATAGCCGCGGTCGCGCAGCAGGGCGATGGCCTGGGCCTCGGTCAGGTTGGGCTGTTCGCGCGGCTGGCCGGTCAGGGCATCGATGCGCAGGTTCCGCACCTTCTCCCCGTAGCGGGTGGCCTCGGGGATGCGGAAGGTATCGCCTTCCTGCACCACGCCGCTGACATCCGTATAGCCGCGGGCCCGCAGGATGGTGCTCACCTGGTCGCCGGTGAGGAAGGCGGGATTGGCGATGGGGGCCTGCACCGGCTCGGCCGTGGCGGTCGGGATCCGGGCGGCGGGGTCGTCCATGCCCGCCGCGGGCGCCGCGGCCGGGGCTTGCGCCGACGCACCCGCCAAGGGAACGGCAAGGGCCAGGATAGCCAGGATCGGGGTGACCGGGGACAGGCGGGGTTTCTTCAACATCGCAAGCGGTAACCGCCGGCGTGGCGGAAGGTTCACCGGGCGGCTTGAAAGCTTTCGTTTCAGAACATATGAAGAACTGGAGGGCCCCGATGGAATTGCGCCGCAAGCTGGAAATCCTCGCCGATGCGGCGAAATACGATGCCTCCTGCGCATCCTCCGGCACCGACAAGCGGGACAGCAAGGCGGGCGGGATCGGCAGCACGGAAGGCATGGGCATCTGCCATGACTATGCGCCGGATGGCCGCTGCATCTCCCTGCTGAAGGTGCTGCTGACCAATGCCTGCGTCTTCGACTGCGCCTATTGCATCAACCGGGCGACGAGCAATGTCGACCGCGCCCGCTTCACGGTGCGGGAGCTGGTGCAGCTCACGCTCGACTTCTACCGGCGCAACTACATCGAGGGGTTGTTCCTCTCCTCCGGCATCATCCGCTCCCCGGACTACACGATGGAGCAGATCGTCGGCGTCGCCCGGCTGCTGCGGGAGGAGCATGGCTTCCGCGGCTATATCCACCTGAAGACCATCCCGGATGCCTCGCCGGACCTGCTGGCCGAGGCGGGGAAATACGCCGACCGGCTCTCGATCAACGTCGAGCTGCCGCAGGAGGAGACTTTGCGCGCGCTGGCGCCGGAGAAGGATTTCTCCGGCATCCGCCGGGCGATGGGCCGGATGCGGGTGCGGATCGACGAGGCGAAGGAGGCGAAGCGGACCGAACGGCGCGCCGCCGCGCCGCGCTTCGCCCCGGCCGGGCAATCGACCCAGATGATCGTCGGCGCCGATGCCTCGGACGACCGGGCGGTGCTGGGGACCACGTCCAACCTTTATGCCAGCTACGGGATGCGGCGGGTCTATTTCTCGGCCTATTCGCCCATCCCCGATGCCTCCCGCCTGCTGCCGCCGGTGGCGCCGCCGTTGGTGCGGGAGCACCGGCTGTACCAGGCGGATTGGCTGCTGCGCTTCTACGGCTTCGGGCTGGAGGAGATCCTCAGCGGCGGCGACGGCGGGATGCTGGACCTCGGGATCGACCCGAAGCTGGCCTGGGCGCTGCGCCACCGCGGCGATTTCCCGGTGGATGTGAACAAGGCGTCGCGGGAGCAGCTGCTGCGGGTGCCGGGACTGGGGACAAAGACGGTGGACAAGCTGATCGCGGCACGGCGGCACCGCTCCATCCGCTCGGAGGACCTGGGGCGGCTGCGGCTGCCGCTGGCCAAGCTGCTGCCCTTCCTGGTGACGGCGGACCATCGGCCGCGGCTGCTGGACAGCCTCGGGCTGCGTGCCCTGGTGGCGCCGCGGACGGGCTTCGCCCAGGCGGTGAAGCCGGTGCAGCTGGCCCTGCTGTGATCGATGTCGCGCTGGCCGGGCCGGCGGATTTCCCCGGCTGGCGGACGGAGGCGCGGCGGCTGCTGGCGGCCGGGGTGGCGCCCGATGGCGTGGGATGGCGGCTGGCCACGGAGGCGCCGGGGCTGTTCGGCGACGGCACCCTGCCCGAAGGCCGGACCGCGGCCAGCGTGCCGCGCGGCTTCCTCGACCTCGCCGAGGTGGCGATCCGCCACCGCGACCCGGAACGCTTCGCCCTGCTCTACAGGCTGCTCTGGCGGTTGACCCATGGCGAGGCCGGGCTGATGCAGGTGGCGACCGACCCGGAGGTGATCCGCGCCCAGGGCATGGCCAAGGCGGTGCGGCGGGACGCCCACAAGATGCATGCCTTCGTCCGCTTCCGCATGATCGAGAGCGCGGCCGGCACCCGCTACGTCGCCTGGTTCGAGCCCGACCACCACATCCTGGAAGCCGAGACCGGCTTCTTCATCCGCCGCTTCGCCGGCATGCACTGGTCCATCCTGACCCCCGAGGCCAGCGCCCACTGGGATGGCGAGGCGGTGCGGATGGGCCCCGGCGGCAGGCGGGCCGATGCCCCGGCCGAGGATGCCCAGGAGGACCTCTGGCGGGCCTATTACGCCAGCATCTTCAACCCGGCCCGGCTGAAGCCCGCGGCGATGCGGGCGGAGATGCCGAAGAAGTACTGGAAGAACCTGCCGGAGGCGCAGGACATCGCCCGCTTGATGGCCGAGGCGCCACGCCGGGTGGCCGAAATGGTGGAACGCGGCGCGACGCCGGCGGCGGAACGCCGGCAACGGGCCCTGGTGACGGACGTTGAAACCCCCATGCCCGATCTCTTCTCGCAAGACCCCGAAACCGCCCTCGCCGCATTGCGCGCCGAGGTGCTGGCCGACCGTGGCCCGCTGGCCGAACATGCAACCCAGGCCGTCTTCGGCGAGGGGCCGATCGGCGCCGCGCTGCTCTTCGTCGGCGAACAGCCGGGCGACGAGGAGGATATAGCCGGGCGCCCCTTCGTCGGCCCGGCCGGGCGGATGTTCAACAAGGCGCTGGAGGAAGCCGGGGTGCCGCGGGCCGAGGCCTATGTCACCAATGCGGTGAAGCATTTCAAATTCACCCCGACCGGACGGCGGCGGCTGCACCAGACGCCGGACTCCGGCGACATCACCCACTACAAGCCCTTCCTGCGGCGGGAGGTGGAGATCGTCGCGCCGCGGCTGGTGGTTTCGCTCGGCGCCACGGCGCTGCGGGCGCTGACCGGCAAGGCCATGGCCATCACCAAGGTCCGTGGCGAGGTGATCCGCACCGAGGACGGGCTGCCGCTGTTCCCGACCGTGCATCCCTCCTACCTGCTGCGGCTGCCGGATCCGGACAGCAAGGCGCGGGAATACGAACGCTTCGTGGGCGACCTGAAGGCGGCCTGGCGCGAGGTCCAATGATCCGCGGGCAGGACAACCGACAAGCTCGATACGGCCAAGTACGGTTCTGAAACAGCATCCTTCCGTGAAGCATTGAATCCGTGATTCTCGCGATTTCGGGATGCGTAACTGGCCAGATCGGCACCGGGGCCCGTCGTAACTCTTACGTGGCTTGCGGCGATGTCAGTTTCCGGGGAACGGCGGAATCTGGGATCATCCGGTACCTGTCCACCCGCATGGATTGCCAAAGAGTACTGGACTTAGTCGCCTTGATTGAATATGCACGGGTTACATCAACCCCCGGATACGACTTGGACGTAGCATTGCCAGTCAGGCTGTCGTGTCGTGCAATGTCTCCGGGGCAGCAGCAGGACCGATCCAGTCCTGAACCGCATGGACTCCGGTTGCATTCCACCGTCTCCGCGGGGGGCTGGTGAGCCCGGACGGCTCTTCCTCCGCGCTGGAGGCCGGAAGGGCCTGCGACCAGGAACCGATCCATATCCCTGGCAGCATCCAGCCGCATGGCCATCTGCTGGCGATGGCGCCGCGGAGCATTCAGCTCACCCATGTCAGCGCCCAGGCCGGCGCCATCCTGACCGTCCCGGTCGAGGCGGCCTTCGGCCAGCCACTGGATGCGGTGCTGGATTGCGCCACGGCCCGGGCGCTCTGCGATGCGCTGCAGCGCCTGCCGCCATCCGGCCCGGTGCAGCTGGGCTGCGTCCGCATGAATTCCGGCACGGCCTTCCATGCCATCGGGCATCGCTCGCCGGACGGGTCCTGCATCCTCGAATTCGAGTCCGTGGAGACCGCCGGCAGCGAGGCCCCGGCGACGCTGGAGGCGCTGTATCCGGGCGTCCGCGATGCCTTCGGGCGGCTGGGCCGCGCCGCCTCGGTGCAGGACCTCGCCGATCGCACGGCGGCCGAGGTGCGCCGCATCACCGAATTCGACCGCGTCCTGGTCTATCGCTTCGAGGAGAACTGGGACGGCACGGTCATCGCCGAGGACAACGGCACCCGCCTGCCCTCCTATCTCGGCCTGCGCTTCCCGGCCTCCGACATCCCGGCCCAGGCGCGGCGGCTCTATGAGCTCAACCCGCAGCGGCTGATCGCCGATGTCGATTATGCGCCGGTGCCGATCCTCGCAAGGTCGCCGGCGCCGCCGCTGGACCTGACCTTCGCCAGCCTGCGCAGCGTCTCCCCGGTGCATCTCGAATACATGCGCAACATGGGCACGCCGGCCTCCTTCTCGATCTCCATCCAGCGTGGCGACGGGCAGCTCTGGGGCCTGGTGTCCTGCCACCACGCCGAGCCGCGCCGCATCTCCCACGCCGCGCGGAATGCCTGCGACCTGGTGGCGCAGATGTTCGCCGTCCGCGTCGCCGCGCGGGAGGAGATGGCGCATGTCGAGGAGCGGGCCAGGCTGACCGGGCTGGAAGGCCGGCTGCTGGCGCGCATGACCACCACGGAGCGCTTCGAGGACGGGCTGCTGGCGGCGCCGGGCGACCTGCTGGCCCTGACCGGCGCCAGCGGCGCGGCCGTGCTGGTCGACGACCGCTGCACCCTGGTCGGCGCGACGCCGCCGGAAGCCGAGGTGCGGCGGCTCGCCGAATGGCTGACGCAGCGCGACGCGACGCCGCTGTTCGAGACCAATGCCCTGTCCACCCTGCTGCCGGAAGCCGGCCCCGTCGCCGGCCTGGCCAGCGGGCTGCTGGCGATCCCGATCTCCCAGATCCACCCGAGCTTCGTGCTGTGGTTCCGGCCGGAGATGATCCGCACCGTCACCTGGGGCGGCGACCCGAACAAGCAGCCGGACGGGACGCAGCCGGGACGGCTGAACCCGCGGACCTCCTTCGCCACCTGGACGGAGACGGTGCGGCGGCGCGCGGTCCGCTGGAGCGCGGCGGAGGTCGATGCCGCGCGCAACCTGCGCAACGCCATCATCGGCGTGGTGCTGCGCTCGGCCGAGGAACGCGCCGAGCTGAGCGGCCGGCTGGAGCGGGTGAACCGGGAGCTGGCCGCCTTCTCCTATTCGGTGTCGCACGACCTGCGCGCGCCCTTCCGCCACATCGTCGGCTTCGCCGAGCTGCTGCGCGAGACCGAGGCGGAGCGCTTCACCGATCGCGGCCGGCGCTATGTCGCCACCATCATCGAGGCGGCGGAGACCGCCGGCCGGCTGGTGGATGCGCTGCTGAACTTCTCCCAGATGGGCCGGGCCGCCCTGGTGCAGGTGGAATTCGACCCGGCCCTGCTGATTGCCGAAGCGCGGCAGATGCTGGCGCTCGAGCAGGCGGGGCGCGCGGTCGAGTGGCGGATCGGCCCGATGCCGATGGTCCGGGCCGACCCCGCCATGCTGCGGCAGGTCTTCCAGAACCTGCTGTCGAATGCCCTGAAGTATTCCCGCAAGCAGCCGCAGGCGGTGATCGAGGTCGGTTGCGAGACCACGGCGGACGAGTTCGTCTTCCATATCCGCGACAACGGCGCCGGCTTCGACATGGCCTATGCGCACAAGCTCTTCGGCGTCTTCCAGCGGCTGCACCGCGCGGAGGAATTCGAGGGCATCGGCATCGGCCTGGCGAATGTGCAGCGCATCGTCGAACGGCACGGCGGGCGGATCTGGCCCGAGGCCAGGCCCGGCCAGGGCGCGACGTTCTGGTTCACGCTGCCCCGCGGCGGCAAACCCACGCAGGAGGTTGCATAGCATGCCGATGCTGAGGCCGGTCCTCCTCGTGGAGGACAATCCGAACGACGTGGAGCTGACGCTCGTCGCGCTGGAACGCAGCCGCCTGGCCAACCCCGTCGTCGTCGCGCGCGACGGGGTGGAGGCGCTCGACATCCTGTTCCGCCGCGACAACGCGCCCGGCGAGGGCGCGCAGCTGCCCGCGGTGGTGCTGCTCGACATCAAGCTGCCGCGGGTGGACGGGCTCGAGGTGCTGGAGCGCATCCGGCGGGAGCCGCGGACGCGCAGCGTCCCGGTGGTGATGCTGACCTCCTCCCGCGAGGAGCAGGACCTGATCCGCAGCTATGGGCTTGGGGTGAATGCCTTCGTGGTGAAGCCGGTCGGCCACCGCGAGTTCTTCGAGGCGATCCGCGACATCGGCGCCTTCTGGGCGGTGCTGAACGAACCCCCGCCGGAGCGTGACCTCCAGGATGGAACGGCCGATGAAAATTGACGTGGCCATCAGGCCCGGCGACGCCAGCCGAAGACGCATCCTGCACCTCGAGGACAGCCTGATCGACGCGGAGCTGGTCGCGGCGCACCTGGCCCGGTCCGAGACCCCCTATGCCATCGATCTCGTCACCACCCGTGCCGCCTACGAGGGGGCGCTGGCGCGGCAGAATTTCGACCTCATCATCGCCGACTACGTCCTGCCGGACTTCAACGGGCTGGAAGCGCTGGAGCTTGCCATCCGGCTGGCGCCGGAGACGCCCTTCATCTTCGTCTCCGGCACGCTGGGGGAGGAAGCCGCGGTCGATGCGGTCAAGCAGGGCGCGACGGATTACGTGGTGAAGCAGCGGCTGGCACGGCTGCCGCTCGCGGTCAGCCGCGCCCTGAGCGATGCCCGCAGCCGGCGCGAGCAGCGCGAGAGCCAGGAGCGCCTCAGCTTCGCGCTCAACGCCGGCCGGCTCGGCGCCTGGGAGCTCGACCTGCGCAGCCAGATCTTCGAGGCTTCCGAGACCTGCCGCGCCATCTTCGGCCAGCCGGCCGATGCGATGCTGACCTATGACGACCTCTATGCCTCGGTCCATCCGGACGACCGCGCCCGGGTGCAGGCGGCGCTGGCGCGCTCGGTCACCGAAAGCGCCGACTACGACATCGAATACCGGGTCATCTGGCCGGATGGCACGCTGCGCTGGGTGCAGGTGCGCGGCCAGGCGGTGCGGGCCGCCAATGGCACGCCGATCCGCATGGCCGGCGTCTCGCTCGACGCGACGGAGCGCAAGCGCGCGGAGGAGCGCCAGGCGCTGCTGTCGCGCGAGGTGGACCACCGCGCCAAGAATGCGCTGGCCGTGGTGCAGGCCATGCTGCGGCTGACCAAGGCGGACAACGTGCCGCATTACGTCCGGGCGATCGAGGGCCGCGTCGCCGCCCTGGCCCGGGCGCAGACCCTGCTGGCGGACGACCGCTGGACCGGCACCGACCTGCGGCTGCTGCTGCAGGGGGAGCTGGCGCCCTTCCTGGAACGGGACGGCAAGCAAGTGGCGCTGGATGGCCCGCCGGTGGCGCTGCCGGCGCTCGCCACCCAGCCGCTGGCGATGGCGACGCATGAGCTGGCGACCAATGCGCTGAAATACGGCGCGCTGTCGGTGCCGGAAGGACGGTTGCGGGTGTCCTGGCGGGTGGTGCCGCAGGCCCGGGGGCCGGCGCTGCTGCGGCTGCGCTGGGCGGAAAGCGGCGGGCCGCCGATCGTCGCGCCGCCGGTGCGCCGCGGCTTCGGCAGCCGGGTGCTGGACGGCACGGTGCGCGACCAGCTCGGCGGCCGGGCGACCCAGTCCTGGACGCCGGACGGGCTGGTCTGCGACCTGGAGGTGCCGGTCGGGCTGCCGGCGACCGCGATCGCCGTCTAGCCTCGGGATATATCAGTCCAGGCACAAGCCACCTTCTTCACCCGCCGGAAGAATGCCAGCATGGTCCCCGGAGCTGTCCGGGAAGACCCGCCATGCAAAGACGTAGCCTGCTCAAGGCCGCCGCCGCCGCACCCGCCGCATCGCTGTCGGTATCGCCCTCCGGCCCGGCCATCGGGCAGGACATGCGCGCCCGCACCCTGCGGATGGTGCCGCAGGCGAACCTCACCTCGCTCGACCCGATCTGGACCACGGCCGGCGTCACCGAGAACCATGGCTGGACCATCTTCGACACGCTGTATGGGCTGACCGACGACCTGCAGGTCCGGCCGCAGATGGCGGAAGGGCACCAGGTCTCGGACGACAAGCGGGCCTGGACGATCCGGCTGCGGGAGGGGCTGCGCTTCCACGACGGGGAACCGGTGCTGGCCCGCGACTGCGCCGCCAGCCTGGCCCGCTGGGCCCGGCGCGACACCTTCGGCCAGTCGCTCGGCGCGGTGGTGGAAGCCTTCGAGGCGGTGGACGACCGGACGCTCCGCATCCGCCTCAAGTCGCCCTTCCCGCTGCTGCTGGAAGCCCTGGCGAAGCCCTTCGCCAATGCGACCTTCATCATGCCGGAACGCCTGGCGAAGACCGATCCCTTCCAGCAGGTGACTGAGATGGTGGGCTCCGGCCCCTACCGCTTCGTCGCCAACGAATACATCTCCGGCAGCCGCGTGGTCTATGCGAAGCACGACCGCTACGTGCCCCGCCAGGAGGCGCCGAGCCGCACCGCCGGCGGCAAGGTGGCGCATTTCGACCGCGTCGAATGGACCGTCATCCCGGACAGCGCGACCGCCTCCGCGGCGCTGCAGTCCGGCGAGATCGACTGGTGGGAGCAGGTGAACCCGGACCTGATCCCGGTGCTGCGGCGGACCCGCGGCGTGACCATCGAGATCACCAATACCCTGGGCTACATCGGCTTCAGCCGCTTCAACCACCTGCACCCGCCCTTCGACAACCCCGCCATCCGCCGCGCGGTGCTGCATGCCGTCAACCAGGAGGACTACGTCCGCGCGGTATCCGGCAACGACCCGGAGGCCTGGCGGACCTGCCATTCCATGTGGCCCTGCGGCACGCCCTATGGGACGACGACGGGCTCCGACGCCCTGGCCGGCCCGCGCGACCCGGAGCGCGTGCGCGGCATGCTGCGGGAGGCTGGCTACAAGGGCGAGAAGGTCGTCATCATCAACCCGACCGACTTCCCGACCATCGGCCCCTTCGGCCAGATCCTGGCGGATGCGCTGCGCCGCTGCGGCATGACCGTCGAGCTGCAGGAGATGGACTGGGGCAGCCTGGTGCAGCGGCGGGTCTCCAAGGAGCCGGTGGAGAAGGGCGGCTGGAGCATCTTCCACACCTGGTGGCCGGGCATCTCCATCATCAACCCGGCGGTCAACGCCCCCATCCGCGGCGCCGGCGAGCGCGGCTGGTTCGGCTGGTACAGGAACGACCGGGTGGAGGCGCTGAGCGCCGAATGGCTGCTGGCGGAGGGGGAGGCGGAGCAGAAGCGCATCGCCGAGGCGATCCAGCAGGAAAGCTGGCAGCAGGTGCCCTTCCTGCCGCTGGGTCAGTTCTTCATCCGCACCGCGCATCGCGGGCTGACGGGCGTGCTGAAGGGGACCTCGCCCTATCCCTGGAATATCCGCCGGAGCTGACGGGGTTCCGGGCGGCGGCGCGACGGCGGGCATGGCCTGCCGCCGCTGCCGCGCACCCGCTTCGATGCAAAATCGCCATTATGTCGATTAGCATGTATTTAATATGTCTCGTCGATTCAAGACGAAACGCATGCGGCATCATGGACACTTTTGGGTAACCGTTGGTTGGATAGTGGTCTTTCCAGGACAGCTATTCAGACGGGTGGTCATGAAGCACATTCGCAATAAAAATTGTCGATTGACTGCCATGAAGTCCATGGCAATTCTTCCGATTGCCGCAGTTATCGGCGGCGTTTCACCCGCTTCTGCCCAGCGTATCGTCAATGGCGACCAGACGCTCTCCGGTGTTCTCGATGGCGCCCGTGGCGGCGGATACATGGTGCAGGGCGGGACCCTGACCATCAACAACGGCACCCTGTCGAATTTCCGCACCGTCGGCGGTGCCGGCAGCGGCGGCGGCGCCGGCCTCGGCGGCGCCATCTTCATCAACAACGGCGCCACCGCGGTGCTGAACGGCGTCAACGTCATCGGCAACAGCGCCGTCGGCGGGCTCGGCGGCACGACCTCCCTGACCGGTGGCGTCCTCAATTCCATGTCGCTGCCCGGGCCGGCCGCGACCGGCACGGCCGGCTTCACCTGGGAAGACAACCGCAACCTGGTCGGCGACGGCAACGGCAACGGCCTGCCGGGCACCTTCGGGCGCAACGGCGGCACCGGCGCTGGGCTCGGCGGCACGGGCGGCCGCGGCGGCGACGGCCAGGCCGGCTGGAGCGAGAACCCGACCCTCCAGGGCGCGGTGGCGACGGCCTCGCTCACCGTCACCTCGGTCGGCCTGGCACTGGCCAATGCCTATGCCGCCAGCGTGGCGGCCTGCGCCAATCCCTTCACCGCCAATCTCTGCGGCACCAGCGCGCTCGAGATCGCCCAGGCCACGGTCGATGTCGCCAACGCGGGCACCGCGCTCGGCCTCGCCAGCGCCCAGCTCGCGGCCTGGAACGAGGCCAACAACCGCGGCCAGGTCGGGCTCGGCGGCGATGGCGGCGCCGGCGGCGATGGCGGCAACGGCGCCTCCGGGGCCGGCGGCGGCGCCGGTGGCGCGGGCGGCAATGGCGGCGCCGGCGGCGCCGCGGCCCGCGCCGGCCTCGGCGGGGCGGGTGGCACCGGCGGCATGGGCGGCTTCGGCGCCGGCGGCGGCCGCGGCGGCGACGGCGGCTACGGCGACCTGCGCGGGACGGCGGGCGCCGGCGGCGAGGCCGGCTTCGGCGGCGGCGTCGGCAGCAACGGCACCGGCCAGAGCGTGGCGACCTCGCGCGGCGGCGGCGGCGGCGCCGGCCTCGGCGGCGGCATCTTCGTGCGCGAAGGCGGCACCCTCCGCATCACCGGCGACGCCTTCTTCTCCGGCAACAGCGCCATCGGCGGCAGCAGCCAGAACCGTGGCGCCGCGGGCGACAGCGCCGGCGCCGACCTGTTCATGATGCAGGGCGCGACGGTGATCCTCGATCCCGGCGCCGGCCATGTCATCACCTTCAACGGCGCCATCTCGGACACCTCCAAGCCGAAGGACTACGGCGCGGCGGAAGGCGGGCCGACCGACGGCGCCGGGCTGTCGATCAACAGCGGCCTGGTGATCTTCAACGGCGCCAATACCTATTCCGGCGCCACCGTGCTGAACGGCGGCGTGCTGCGGGCGACCGATGGCATCGGCCTCGGCACCGACAGCAACCTCACCTTCAACGGCGGCGTCTTCGAGACCAGCGGCGCCTTCGCCCGCTTCCTCGGGCCGGAGAACGGCCGGGTGAGCTGGCTCGGCTCGGGCGGCTTCGCCGCGCGCGGCGGCGACCTGACGGTGACCCTGAACGAGGGCCTCGGCATCCGCTGGGGCAACGACAGCTTCGTGCCGGCCGGCCGCGCCCTGATCTTCGGCTCGGACAGCGCCGACGGCCGCGTCACCTTCACCAACGACATCGACCTGGCGGGCGGCACCGGCACCGTCCTGGTGAAGGCCAACGGCAACCCGGCCAGCGATGCGGTGATGACCGGCGTGCTGTCGAACGGCGCCCTCGTCGTCGGCGGCCCCGGCTATGCCGGCCGGCTGACCCTGACGGCGGAGAATACCTACGCCGGCACCACCACCGTGGCGCAGGGCGCGACCCTGGCGCTGACCGGCACCGGCAGCATCGCCAACTCCTCGCTCGTCACCGTCAACGGCCGCTTCGACATCGCCGGCACCGAGGCCGGCACCGCCGTCGCCGGCCTCGCCGGCAATGGCCAGGTGGCGCTGGGCGACCGCTCGCTGACCCTGACCGATGCGACCGGCACCTTCGCCGGCACCATCGCCGGCAACGGCGGCGTGGCGGTCACCGGCGGCACCCAGGTGCTGAGCGGCACCAACCTCTATGCCGGCCGCACCGGCATCGGCCCCGGCGCCACCCTGGCGCTGGCCGGCAACGGCAGCATCGCCACCAGCGCCGGCGTGACCGACAACGGCACCTTCAACATCGCGGCGACCACGATCGGCGCCGCCATCGCCAGCCTGGCCGGCAACGGCCTGGTGACCCTGGGCGACAAGATCCTCGTGCTGACCAACGCCGCCGACACTTTCAGCGGCAGCATCCGTGGCGACGGCATGCTGGCGGTGGCCGACGGGACCGAGACGCTGACCGGCGTCAACCTCTACGCCGGCCGCACCGCCATCCTGGCCGGTGCCGGCCTCGCGCTGGCGGGCAACGGCAGCATCGCCAACTCCGCCGGCATCGGCGTGGACGGCCGCTTCGATATCGCCGCGACCAATGCCGGCACCTCGGTCACCAGCCTGTCCGGGGCTGGCCAGGTCAACCTCGGCGACCGCAGCCTGACCCTGACCAATGCCGGCGAGACTTTCGCCGGCAGCATCGGCGGCAATGGCGGCGTCACCGTGGCCGGCGGCACCCAGACGCTGACCGGCGTGAACCTCTACGCCGGCCGCACCACCATCGGCACCGGCGCGGCGCTGCTGCTGGCGGGCAACGGCAGCATCGCCAATACCGCGGGCGTCACCACCGATGGCGTCTTCGACATCGCGGCGACCACGGCGGGCGCCGCCGTCGCCGGGCTGGCCGGTTCGGGCCAGGTGGTCCTCGGCGAGCGCAGCCTGACCCTGACCAATGCGGCCGACAGCTTCGGCGGCGGCATCGGCGGCACCGGCGGCGTGGCGGTCACCGGCGGCAGCCAGGTGCTGACCGGCGCGAACCTTTATGCCGGCCGCACCACCATCGGCGCCGGCGCGGCGCTGCTGCTGGCGGGGGATGGCAGCATCGCCGCCTCCTCCGGCGTCACCGCCGACGGCGTCTTCGATATCGCCGGCACCAATGCCGGCGCCTCGGTCGCCAGCCTCGCCGGGGCCGGCCAGGTCAACCTCGGCGCCCGCACGCTGACCCTGAGCAATGCCAGCGAGAGCTTCGCCGGCAGCATCGGCGGCAGCGGCGGCGTCACCGTCGCGGCGGGCACCCAGTCGCTCGCCGGGGCCAATGGCTATACCGGCCGCACCGCCATCGCCGCCGGCGCCGGGCTGGTGCTGCTGGGCGACGGCAGCATCGCCGCCTCCTCGGGCGTTACCGCCGATGGCCGCTTCGACATCGCCGGGACCAACGCGGGCGCCGCCATCGCCAGCCTCGCCGGCAACGGCCAGGTGAACCTCGGCGCCCGGACGCTGACCCTGACCAATGCCAGCGAGACCTTCGCCGGCACCATCGGCGGCAGCGGCGGGCTCGAGATCGCGGCCGGCATGGCCGTGCTCGCCGGCAACAACGGCTATACCGGCCGCACCGGCATCGCCACCGGCGCCACCCTGGCGCTGGCCGGCGCCGGCAGCATCGCCGCCTCCTCGGGCGTGGCCGTGGGTGGCCTGTTCGACATCGCGGCGACCGATGCCGGGGCCTCGGTCACCAGCCTGTCCGGCAACGGCCAGGTGAACCTCGGCGACCGCAGCCTGACGCTGACCAATGCCAGCGAGACCTTCACCGGCAGCATCGGCGGCAACGGCGGCCTGGCGGTGACCGGCGGCACCCAGACGCTGACCGGGATCAACAGCTATGCCGGCGGCACGCTGGTCAGCAACGCGATCCTGGCGGTGAACGGCGACGGCGCGCTCGGTGCGCCCGGCGGCGGCATCGCGCTGCAGGACGGCACGCTCCGCGCCACCACCAGCTTCGCCTCGGCGCGCGCGGTGACGCTGACCGGCAACGGCACGATGGACACCAACCGGCAGTTCCTGACGCTGTCCGGCAACATCGGCGGCAGCGGCGGGCTGACGGCGGCGGGCGGCGGCACCCTGACGCTGACCGGCACCAATACCTACAGCGGCGGCACCCGCATCATCGAGGCGACGACCCTGGCCGTCGGCTCGGATGCGGCACTCGGCGCGGCCGGCGGCAACGTGGTCATCGGCAACGGCAAGCTGCTGGCGCTGGGCGACTTCACCACGACGCGGCCGATCACGGTGAATGCCGAGGGCGTGGTCGATACCAACGGCCATGCCGTCTCGCTGGCCGGCCCGGTGACGCTGGTGGTCGACAACGGCCAGAACCTGGCCTTCACCGGCACCTCCCGCGTCATCGGCCCGCTGGTGCTGGATGCCGAGGGCCTGGTGGTGGCGGCGAATTCCACGCTGCGCGGCACCGGCACCGTCTCCACCCCGACGACGGTCCTGGGCACGCTGGCGCCGGGCAACAGCCCGGGCACGCTGACCTTCACCGCCCCGCTGACCATGACCCCCGGCTCGACCCTCGCGCTCGACATCGACGGCACGGGCACCGGGACCGGCGCGGGCAACTACAGCCGCGTGCTGGTGCAGGGCGCCGGCAGCCGCTTCGTCGCGGCCGGCACCCTGCAGCCGATCCTGCGCGGGATCACCGGCAATGCCTCCAACGCCTATGTGCCGGCGGTGGGGCAGAGCTTCGAGGTGGTGCGCACCGACGCCGGGATCAGCGGCAGCTTCCAGCGGCTGGTGCAGCCGACGGCGGGCCTGCTGAACGGCAGCCGCTTCGATGCGCTCTACACCACCAACGCGCTGACCCTCTACGTGACGCCGGCCCGCTATGCCGACCTCACGCCCTTCGGCCTGAACCTGACGGGCAACCAAGCCTCGACCGCCGCGGCGCTCGATGCCTTCCGCCCGGCGGCGGGGGTCAGGACCGACCTGGCGACGACGGCGGCGCTGGGCACACTGTTCAGCCAGACCCCGGGCGCCCTGCCGGCGATCTACAGCCGGCTGTCGCCCACCGTGTACGGCGATGCGCTGGTGGCGGGCGTCGAGCGCAGCCGGCTCTTCGGCGGCGCGGTGGCGGAACAGGCGGCGGCGCGGCGCGGCAACGCCGCGCAGCCCGGCATGAGCATGGTCACCAACGAGCGGGGCGTCACCGCCTGGGCGACCGGCATCGGCCAGAACGCCCGGTTCGGCGCCTCGGGCAACACCGGCTTCAGCGCCTCCAGCGGCGGTGCCGCGGTGGGTGCGGATGTCCGGCTCGGGGCCAACTATCTCGCGGGTGTCGCGGCCGGCTATACCGGCGGCCGCGTCAACTCCCGCGGGACGGGCGCCAATGCGGACCTGGATATGTTCCACCTGACCGCCTACGGCAGCTGGACCAGCGGCCGTGTCTTCGTCGATGGCCAGCTCGGCCTGACCCATGCGGAGGTGACGGCGCGCCGTGACCTCGGCGTGTTCCAGACCCAGGCGCATGGCAAGGCGGGCGGCTGGGGCGGCAATGCCGACCTCCAGGTCGGGGTCCAGTACGCGCTGGCCGGCTGGTCGGTGCAGCCCAGCGTCGGGCTGCGCTACGACGGGCTGGGCCGCGACCAGCTGACCGAGACGGGCGCCGGCGCGCTCGCGCTCTCGGTCCGCAGCGACGACATCGCCAGCTTCCGCAGCATGGCGGGGGCGCGGGCGGAACGGCGGTTCGACCTGGGCGGTGGCTATCACCTGACCCCGGCGGCCCGGCTGTTCTGGACGCATGAGCTGGCCGACGTGACGACGGCGACCTCGGCGGGCTTCGCCTCCGCGCCGGGTGCCCAGATGCGCAGCGTCAGCGCCAAGGGCGGCCGGGACGGGGCCATCGCCGGCCTCGGCGCCAGCCTGCAGGTGCCGGGCAACATCGTGGTCTATGCGAACTACAACGCGCATATCCGCGACAACACCACGGCCCAGGCCATCACCGGCGGCCTGCGCTTCGCCTGGTGAGGCTTCGGCCGGGCCCGGGGCGGAAGCTCCGGGCCCGGCCAAACCGGCCCGGCCAACATCCCGTCACGGGCCATGCATCCCGGCCGCCCTCGCCTCGTTGAGGCGGCCAGGAGGGGTCACATGAGCAAGGACGGGTTGCAGCATGGCCCGCTGGGTCCGCGCTGCGCGCATCTCTGCATCGACATGCAGAATCTGTTTGCCTGGAAGACGGATTGGCACACGCCCTGGATGGATCGCGTGCTGCCAGTGGTCCGGAGCCTGGCCGAGGCAAGGCCGGAGCGGACCATCTTCACCCGCTTCATCCCGCCGGAGCGTCCCGGCACCGGCGCCGGCACCTGGCGCCGCTATTGGCAGCGCTGGCCGGGCATGACGCGGGAGGCGCTGCCGCCCGGGGCCACCGAGCTGCTGCCCCCCCTCGCCCGGCTGGTGCCGCCGGCCGAGGTGCTGGACAAGGCGGTCTATTCCCCCTGGCAGGACGGCACGCTGCATCGCCGGCTGACCGAACGCGAGGTCGATACGCTGATCATCAGCGGCGCCGAGACCGATGTCTGCGTGCTGGCCGCGGTGATCGGCGCGGTGGACCTCGGCTATCGCGTGGTGCTGCCGATGGATGCGCTGTGCAGTTCCTCCGACCGGACGCATGACGCGCTGCTGACGCTCTACCAGGACCGCTATGGCCAGCAGGTCGAGGCGGTGACCGCCGCGGTGATCCTGGAGGCCTGGACGTAGCGCGCCTCGGGGCCCGGTTCAGCGGCGGTGCGGCGGGGCCACCACGCCATGCCGCCGCAGCTCCGGCCCCAGGCGGCCCAGCGCCGCGAGCCAGGCCAGGCGCAGGTCGCCGCGCAGCGACCAGGCGGGGTAGGTGAAGGTGGCCGGCCGGTTCCGCTCGATGACCAGATGCGAGATCCAGGCGCAGCCATAGCCGATCAGCGGTGCGGCCAGGACCAGCCACCAGGGGCCCAGCAGCAGGCCCGCGGCCAGCGCGGCGGCGGCCGTCCAGGTTCCGGCGACATGCACCGCGCGCGTCGCCGGCCTGGCGTGTTCGCGCAGATAGAAGGGCCAGAAGTCTTCGAAACGCTGGAATTCGGCAGGCATGGAGAGGAGACTGCGCCATCGGCCCGCGCCAGTCCAAGCCCGTGGGCGGGGAAACACCTGCCCAGGCATCAACTTCCCCGCAGCAGCCGCGTTCTGGGCAAGGCGCCGTCCTTCCGGCCCTTGTCAGCGGGGCGAGGCCGGACCAAGCCTGTGGTGGCGCAACACCCGGTACGTCTTGGCGTCACCCCCGCTGCGCCGCCCGCTTCCAGCATTACGGAGCCGCATGTCCGAAGCCGATCGCGTCTTTGCCCGCATGGTCCCATCGGAGCCACACCCCGCCCCCGAGGACAGGCAATATCTTCACATCGCGCCGCGCAAGCGCGGGCCCGACGCGGGCCAGGGCCGCGTGGTCGAGGTCGTCCACCGCCGTTCGGACCGCTCGGCCGAGGCGCCACGGGATCCGTCGCGGGGCGGGCGCGCCAATGCCCATGCCGAGACCTGGCCGGAGGGTTTCCAGGCCCGGTCCGCGCCGGTGCCGCCCCACGACCTTCCGGCCGCGGCGCCGGAGCCAGCGCCGCAGGTCGGCCATGTGATGCCGGGCTGGGAGCCGCTGCTGGCACCGGCCGAGCCCGCCACCCCACCACCTGCCGCACCGCAGCGCCAGCCGAAGGCGGCGGCGGCTCCGAAGCCGCAGCCCACGCCGGGACGCGCCTTCGCCGATCCCTTCGCCACCGAGGATACCGGCGCCAACTGCATGCGCTGCGGCTACCTGGTCGAGCCGGCGCGGGAGAAGCAGGGCCTCATGACCTGCGCCGGCTGCGGCTGACGGGCCACGGTTCAGCGCCCTGATTCGGCCCGGCGCAAGCTCCACCCGGAAAAGGGACCGCGCCGCAGCGGGAACGGTCCTCCCGGGGCGACGTTAAGCCGCCGCTGACAGGAGCATCCTTCCATGAACAACATCATCTATATCGTTGGTCTCGTCGTCGTTGTCGTCGCCGTGCTGGGCTTCTTCGGCCTCCGCTGAATCCGGCCTGGCCGGCGCAGGCCGTGACGATGGGCGGTGCGGCAGGCCGCCCTGCGCATCGTCACGGCCTGCGTCGCCTTTAGTGGTGCACCGGCTTGCCGCCGGGCCCCTGCGACATCCGGTCCACATAGGCGATGCCGATCGCCGACAGGATGAAGAGCGCGTGGATGATGGCCTGCCACATGATGCCGGCCTCCGTCGTCGTGCTGCGTTCCGTCCCGAGGTTGCTGGCCGCGATGAAGGTCCGCAGCAGGTGGATGGAGGAGATGCCGATGATCGCCATCGCCAGCTTGATCTTCAGCACGCCGGCATTGACGTGGCTCAGCCACTCCGGCTCATCCGGATGGCCCTTCAGGTTGAGGCGTGAGACGAAGGTCTCGTAGCCGCCGACGATCACCATGATGAGCAGGTTCGAGATCATCACCACGTCGATCAGGCCGAGGACGATCAGCATGATGTCCTGCTCCCCGAAGGAGCCGGCATGGCTGACGAGGTGCCACAGCTCCTTCATGAAGAGCAGCACGTAGATGCACTGGGCGACGACCAGCCCGAGGTAGAGCGGCAGCTGCAGCCAGCGCGAGCCGAAGATCAGCGCGGGCATCAGGCCGAGGGGCTGACGGCTCCGGCCTGCGGTCTCAGGACTTGCGGACATGACGATCCTGTTAGGTTTGCAGGATCGCTGGATAGGCGAAAGCGCCAGTCATTCCAAGTGCGTTGATGTTTCAGACGAAGGTCAGCAGCCGCCGCGGGTTGCCGATGGTGATGGCAGCGATCTCGGCCTGGGTGAAGCTACGCGCGGCCATCATCGGCACCACGTTCTCGAAGATATGGCCATAGCCATGGCCGCCCCAGCGGGTGAGGCGGGTGCGGTAGCAGATGTCGTGGCTGATCACGACGCGATCCAGATGGCCGCGGGCGATCAGTGCCCGGATCATCCGCAGCCGGACGGCATCGTTCGGCATGTCGATGTCGGACAGGCCGTAGTAGGAGGCCTCCTGCCCGAAGAGGTCGAATTCGACCACCACGCCGCTGTCGGCCAGCCGCAGCAGCCGCGTCTCGTCGAAGATGGTGCGGTCGATGTGGCTGATGATGACGCGGGAGGCATCGGCGCCCGCGGCGCGGATGAAGTCGGCGGCTTCCTGCGGCTGGTCCGGGTCGCGACCGGGATGGACGTTCAGCGCCGCGCCGGTCTCCGCCATGGCCAGCACGGCGCCGGCCATCACCCGCTTCTCCTGCGCGGTCCAGGGCGCTTGGCAGCCGATCTCGCCGATGATCCCGGCGCGGACTTCGCTGCCCCAGGCGCCAAGCTGGATCTGGTCGATCATCTCCGCGGCGAAGTCGTCCGGGGTGCGGGTGGCATTGGCCGGGTCCTGGTATTCATGGACGTAGTGGCCGCAGCCCATGACGATATGCACCCCGGTCTCCGCCGCCAGCCGGGCCAGGGCGGGCGGGTCGGGGTCAAGCCCGCCGCTGCTGAGCTCGACCAGGGTGCGGCCGCCGGCGGCGCGCAGCGCGGCCAACTCGCCGGCCGCGGTCGGTTCGTGCCGGAAGCGCAGGTTGCCGGGGACCTTGCGCTTGCGGCCGTAGTTGATGGCGAAGCAGTTGCAGAGCGTGATCTCGGGCCCCTGGTCCGGCTCCGCCCGCATGGCGGGGGAGCGGATGTCCCAGATCAGGTGCTCATGCATCAGGGTCGGGCCGAGCTCGCCCGGGTCGATCGGCCCCAGGACGGTCTGCGCCTTGCCGCGCAGCGCGTCGCGGGTGAGGCGCATCAACCCGGCAGCCCCAGCACGTTCTTCGAGAGGATGTTGCGCTGGATCTCGTTCGAGCCGCCGTAGATGGTGGCCGGCCGGGCCTGGATGAACTGGCCGGTCGGGTGGAGGTTGCGGTTGCCCTCCATCGGCTCCAGCAGCCCCGCGTTCTCGCCGGCGATCTCCAGCATGGTATCGGTGATGCGCTGGAATAACTCGGTCTGGATGATCTTGAGCATCGACACATCCGGGCCGAGGCTCTCGCCGCGCTTCAGTTTGGCGACGAAGGTGCCATACAGCGCCTTCAGGTCCTCCAGCTCCAGCCGCAGGCGGGTGTAGCAGTCCTGGAATTCGGCGTCCTCGAAGACGCCCATGCGCTCGGCGAGGATGCGGAGACGCGAGAGCGCGTAGCCGGACTGGCGGGGCGAGCCGAGGAAGATGCGCTCGAAGCTGAGCAGGGCCTTGGCCATGTCCCAGCCCTTGTTGAGCTGCCCGACCAGGTTGGCCTTGGGCACCCGGACATTGTCGAAGAAGACCTCGCAGAACTCGTCATGCAGCTCGAGGTTGATGATGGGACGCACGGTGATGCCGGGCGTCTTCATGTCGACCAGCAGGAAGGAGATCCCCTCCTGCTTCTTCGCATTCTTGTCGGTCCGGACGAGGAGGAAGATCCAGTTGGCGTCGGTCGCCAGCGTGGTCCAGATCTTCTGGCCGTTGACGACGTAGTCGTCGCCGTCCGGCACCGCCTCGGTCCGCAGCGCGGCGAGGTCGGAGCCGGCGCCGGGCTCGGAATAGCCCTGGCACCAGATGTGCTCGCCGGTGAGGATCTTCGGCAGGAAGAATTGCTGCTGCGCCGCGGTGCCGTACTTGATGACCAGCGGGCCGAGCATGACGATGCCATGGTCGTTGGTCCGCGCCACGCCGTAGCGCTCGTATTCCTCGGTCAGGATGATCTGCTTGGCCGGGGACAGGCCGAGCCCGCCGTGCTCCTTGGGCCAGCCGGGGCAGAGCCAGCCCTTGTCGGCCAAGGTCATGTACCAGGGCTTGTTCTCGCTCCAGTGCAGGCGCTTCGGCGGGTTGCGCAGCTCTTCCGGGTAGTTCTCGTGCAGGAAGGCGCGGACGACCTGGCGGAAGTGCTCCTCCTCCAGGCTGTCGAGCTCGGTCGGGGCGGGGATGCGGAGGGCGTCCATGATTGTCAGCTCCCGGTGAAGCCTGGCGCGCGCTTGCCGAGGAAGGCGGCGCGGCCCTCGTTGAAATCGGCGGTGAGGAAGAGGGTCGCCTGGAAATGGCGTTCCTGCTCCAGCGCACGGTCGAGGCCTTCGCCCAGCATCTGCTTGGTCAACGCCATCGGCGCGGGGGCCTGTTCCGCCAGGAACTTGGCCTTCTCCAGCGCGGTGGCAAGGGCGTGGCCCTTGGGCACGACATGGTCGACCAGGCCGATGCGCTCGGCCTCGGTCGCGGTCATCTGGCCATGGTACAGCAGGATCTGGCGCGCCTTGCCCTGGCCGACGCGCATCGGCAGCGTGTGCGGCAGGCCGAGGTCGGCCATCAGCCCGATCTTGCCAAAGCCGGCGCCGAGCCGGGCATCCTCCGCCGCGACGATGGTATCCGAGGCGCAGGCGAGCGAGAGCCCGGCGCCGACGCAGAAGCCCTCGATCGCCGCGACCACCGGCTTCGATCCCAGCACCATCAGCCGGACCAGCTCGTGCGAGAGCCGCATCCGCTCCCGCCCGTCGAGCGCGGTCGAGACATCCATGCCGGAGATGTCGCCGCCGGAGCAGAAATGCCCACCCGCGCCGGTGAGGACGACGGCGCGGACGGTCTTGTCGCCTTGCGCGGCGCGCAGCGCCTCGATCAGCGCGAAGCGGATCGGCATGGCCAGCGCGTTGCGCCGGGCCGGCTGGTCCATGGTCAGGATCAGCACGCCGCCGTCGCGCTCGGTGAGGAGACGGATGATGGGCTCGCTCATTCGTCCGTCTCCGGGCTGGTCGCCATGAAGCGGCGGCGGTGCAGCGTGGCGCTGCCGTACTGGTTGGCCATGACCATCGCCTTCCGCAGGTACAGGCCGACGTCATAGTCATCCGTGTAGCCGATGCCGCCATGCAACTGGATGCACTGGCGGGTGACGACCATGGCACCCTCGGCGGCGCGGGCCTTGGCGCGGGAGACGGTGGCGCGGCGGAGGTCGCCGGTGGCGCCCTCATCCAGCGTGGCAGCGGCGGCCTCGATGCTGGCGCGGGTGAGCGCGATCTGCATCTTCACGTCGGCGGCCTTGTGCTGCAGCGCCTGGAAGGTGCCGATGATCCGGCCGAACTGGCTGCGGGTCTTCAGGTAGTCGATGGTCATCGCAAAGGCGCGTTCCATGCCGCCGAGCAGGGTGGCGCCGGTCAGCAGCGCCGCCTCGTCCAGCGCGAGCGCCAGGGCATCGCCGATGTCGTCGGCGATGCGGGTGGCGCCGGCGAGGTCCGGCGCCAGGGTGCCGAAGGTCCCGCCGTCCTGGGTCGGCTCGACCTGCAGGGCGCCGCCGACCTGCTCGTACAGCGCGATGCGGCTGGCCTCGCGCACCGGCAGCAGGAAGCTGGTCGCCGCGGCGGCATTCACCAGGAATTTGCGCGGCGCGTCGGGGGTGCCGGGCACCTCCAGCGTATCCGCCCGCTCCTGCCAAGCGACCAGCGGCAGGGCGGTGCCGGCCAGCAGCGCCTCCAGCGGGCCGCCGCCGACGGCGGCGAGCAGGCTGGCCGAGAGCATGGCGGGGATCAGCGGCTCGGGCACCAGCGCGGCGCCGAGTTCCTCCGCCAGGGCGCAGGCCTCGCCCAGGCCGAGGCCGGCGCCGCCTTTCGCCTCCGGCACGCGCAGGCCGATCCAGCCCATCTCGCCCATCTGGCGGAAGGTGGCGGGGTCATGGCCGGGGGCCTGGAAGCGCAACCCGCGGATGCGGGACAGGTCGCCGCCGGGCGGGGCCACGGCGGCGGCGCTGTCGCGGATCATGCGGATGGATTCCGCCCTGGCGTCGTCCTCGAGCGCGGCACTCATCAGGCGCAGTTCCTCAGTTGGTATGCAGGGTGGCGCCGGTCTTGGCCTGGACTTCTTCCAGCGTCACGCCCGGGGCGAGGTCGCGGACCACGAAGCCGCGGCCCTCGACCACATCCAGCACCGCCAGGTTGGTATAGACGCGGTTGACGCAGGCGAGGCCGGTCAGCGGATAGCCGCAGCGCTCGACGATCTTCGGTCGGCCGTCCTTGGTGGTGTGCTCCATGATGACCCAGAGCCGCTTGGCCCCGGCCGCCAGGTCCATGGCGCCGCCCACGGCCGGCGCCGTGTCGTTCTCCGACGTCGCCCAGTTGGCGAGGTCGCCGTTCTCGGCCACTTCGAAGCCGCCGAGCACGCAGAGGTCGATATGGCCGCCGCGGATCATCGCGAAGCTGTCGGCATGGCCGACGAAGCTGGCGCCCTTGGCGAGGGTGATGAGCTGCTTGCCGGCATTGATCAGCCAGGGGTCTTCCTCGCCCTTCGCCGGCGCCGGGCCCATGCCGATGACGCCGTTCTCGGACTGGAAGATCACTTCGCGGGTCGGCGGGACGTGGTTCGCCACCATGGTCGGGATGCCGATGCCGAGGTTGACGCACCAGCCTTCCGGCACGTCGTCGGCGAGGCGGGCAGCCATCTGGTCACGGGTGAAGGGCATGACGGTCCTCCTCTCCTCAGGCTTTCTCGGGCTTCAGCCAGTCGCCGCCGCGGTCCACCTGGACCACGCGGTTCACGTAGACGCCGGGGGTCATGATCATGTGCGGGTGCAGCGCGCCAAGCTCGCGGATGTGCTGCACCTGGGCGATGGTGAGCTCCGCGCCCATGGCCATGACCGGGTTGAAGTTGGCGCCCGAGCCCCGGTAGACGAGGTTGCCCCAGCGATCGCCCTCCCAGGCCTCCACCAGCGCCACGTCGCCCTTCAGCGCCTGTTCCATGACATAGGGCTTGCCGTTGAACTCGCGGGTCTCCTTGCCGCGGGCCAGCAGGGTGCCGGCCGCCGTCGCGGTGAAGAAGGCCGGGATGCCGGCGCCGGCAGCGCGGATGCGCTCGGCCAGCGTGCCCTGCGGGACGATCTCCAGCTCGATCCGGCCCTCGCGGTACAGCGTCTCGAAGACCACCGGGTCGCTGCTGCGGGGGAAGGAGCAGATGATCTTGCGAACGCGGCCGAGCTCCATCAGCCGGGCAACGCCGACCCGGCCGGTGCCGGCATTGTTCAGCACGGCGACGAGGTTGCTGGCCCCCTGCTCGATCAGCCCCTCGATCAGCACGTCGGGCTGGCCGACGCTGCCGAAGCCACCGATCAGCACGGTGGAGCCATCCTTCACGCCGGAGAGCGCCTCGGCCACCGACTGCACGACCTTGTTGATCATTCCTGTCCCTCCCGAAGGGTGGATTGGGTTAGCGCCGCGAGGGGCCGTGGTCCAGCCCCGTCACGCCGCCATCTCGGCGTCTTCAGGGCCATTGGTGATGCCATGCAGCCGCATCGGCACCGGTGGCATGTCGTGCAGCCGCCGCAGCAGCTGCACCGCCAGCCAGGCATCCTCCAGCGCCCCGTGCAGGCTGCCTCCGCGGGAGAAGCCGCAGGCGGCGCTGGCCGGGTTCAGCCCGGCGCGCTGGCCGGGGAAGGCGCGGCGCCAGGTCCGCATGGTGCAGAGCTCCGCCTCCCAGGGGCGGGGCAGGCCGATGCGGGCGAATTCGGTGCCCAGCATCCGGCGGTCGAAGGCGAGGTTATGGGCGCAGCCGAGGGCACCGGCGAAGAACGCCGCCACCTCCGCGGCATGGGCGGCGAAGGGCGGGTGCCGGGCGAGGAAGGCGTCCGACATGCCATGCACCCGGGTCGCGCCCCAGTGGCAGGGCATGCCGGGGGCGAAGGCCAGGTGCAGCGTCGCCTCCGGCTCCAGCCCCGCATCCAGCCGGACGGCGCCGAGCGAGACCACGCGGTCATGGACCGTGCAGCCGGTGGTCTCGGTATCGAAGACCACCACCGGCCCGGCGCTCCAGGGCTGGGCGACCCAGGGCGGCGCCGGCTCGCGCGGCTTCGCCCTGCCGCTCATGCGAAGCGGAACAGCCCGTTGCTGACGACGACCTTGTCCCGCTCGACCACCCGGGCGCGGAAGGCGGCGCCGCCCTCCTCGTGCCAGATCTCGGTGCGGATGGTCTCGCCGGGGAAGACCGGGGAGGAGAAGCGCAGGTCCATCCGGCCGAACTTCGCCACGTCGTAGTCGCAGAGGCTGCGGAGCAGGGCGTGGCAGACGGTGCCGAAGGTGCAGAGCCCGTGCAGGATCGGCCGCGGGAAGCCGGCGCCCTTGGCGATCTCCGGGTCGATGTGCAGCGGGTTGAGGTCGCTGTTCAGCCGGTAGACCAGCGCCTGCTCCGGCCTCGTCTCCAGGTCCAGCGTCACGTCCGGGGCGCGGGTCGGCTCGGGGTGCGGCTGCTTCACCGGGCCGGTCGGGCCGCCGAAGCCGCCGTTGCCGCGGAGGAAGCTGGTGCTGGTGCAGGTCGCCAGCGTCTCCCCGGTGGCGGCATCGACGACGGCGCGTTCGGAGTACATCAGCGCACCCTTGCCCTCGCCGCGGTCGACGATGCCGGTGATGCGGCTGCGGCCGATGACGGTGCCCTCGGTCGGCAGCGGCTTGTGCAGGATGAGGCCCTGCTCGCCGTGCAGGATCTGCTGCCAGACGATGCCGGTATCCTCGTTGCGCGACCAGAAGCCGGGCGAGCCCAGCACCACCGGCATCGAGGGCATGGTCTTCAGCCGCGGCTCGTAGACGAAGTCGAGCTGCTTCTCGTCCATCGGGTCCTGACCCAGGCCGATGGAGAAATTGTACAGCGCCACATCCTGCCAGCGCAGGGTCTGGGTGACCTCGGGGATCGGGTAGTTCAGCAGGTGGTCATAGTCGATGGCCATCAGTGTGCGCTCCCTTCCAGCTCGATCACCGCATCGGCGGCGTAGCAGCCCTGGCCTTCCGGCAGGACCAGCAGCGGGTTGACGTCGACCCCGGCGAGATTCGGCCCGGCGGCGGCGGCGAAGGCCGAGAGCGCGGAGAGCGCCTTGGCCAGCGCCGCGACATCCGCCTTGGGCCGCCCGCGGGCGCCATCCAGCAGCGGGAAGCCGCGCAGCGAGCGGATCATCCGCTCCGCCTCGGTGGTGTCGAAGGGGCAGCGGCTGAAGGAGACGTCCTTCAGGATCTCGATGAAGATGCCGCCGAGGCCGACCATCGCCACCGGGCCGAAGACCGGGTCGCGGAAGACGCCGAGCGCCATCTCCACCGCCCCCTTGATCTGCTTCGCCACCAGCACGCCCTCGATCTTCGCCGCCGGGGCATGCTGGCGGGCGCGGTCGAGCAGCAGGCCGAAGCCGTGGCGGACCGCATCCGCATCCGCGACATCGAGCAGCACGCCGCCGATCTCGCTTTTATGGACAATGTCGGGGCTGAGGATCTTCAGCACGACCGGGTAGCCGATCGCCTCCGCCGCGGCGACCGCCGCTTCGCTGTCGGACGCCGCGTGCTCCGGCACGGCGGGGACGCCGGCGGCGGCGAGCAGCGCCTTGGCCACGGCCTCGCTCGGCGTGGTCGCCGGCAGGGTCACCGCGGGCAGCGGCACCGCGGCGCGCGGCGTCTCGGCCCGGGCGAAGGCGGCGCCGAAGCGGCCCATGGCCTCGATCGCCACGACGGCGCGCGACGGATCCTCGAAGACCAGCCAGCCATTGGCCTCGTAGTCCCGCACCTTGTTCGGGGCGAGCATGGACATGACCCAGAGCCGGTCCGGATACTTCTGCCGCAGCTCCTTCGAGATCTCATGCAGCTTGGGGCCGAGGCTGCGGCCGGCCGCGGTCTGCGACCAGAAGGACAGGATGGAGGTATAGCCGCCGTCGGACGCGACCGATTCGGCGAAGGTGCTGATCAGCTTCAGGTCGTTGGTGACCTGGGCGGTGCAGTCGACCGGGTTGCGCGGCGCGCAGAAGGGGATCAGCGCCCGCAGCTTGGCCTGCGCCTCCTCCGGCATCGGCGGCATCGCCACGCCGGCCGCCTCCGCGGCATCCGAGATCAGCACGCCGGCGCCGCCCGAGACGGTCAGCACGCCCAGCGTATTCTTCGCCGGGTAGATGCGGCGCGTCGCGGCATAGGCGATGTCCAACATCTCCTCCGTCGTCCGCGCCCGGACCACGCCGTATTCGTCCAGCACCGCCTGGGTCACCGCATCGTCGCCGGCGATGGACGCCGTATGGGACTTGGCGGCGGCGCCGCCGAGCTGGCTGCGGCCGACCTTCATCATGACGATGGGCTTGCGGTTGCGCCGGGCCAGGTCGAGCGCCGCGATGAACTGCTCGCTCTCGCGGATGCCCTCGGCATAGGCGCAGATCACGTCCACTTCCGGCGCCTGGGCCATCCAGCCGAGCACGTCGCCCAGCGCCACCTCGGCCTCGTTGCCCGTCGTGATGCAGACCTGGGTGCCGATGCCGCGGTCGAGCGCGGCCGAGAAGATATGCGTGCCATAGGCGCCGGACTGGCTGGCGATGCCGATCCGCCCGGGGACCGGCCAGCCCTTCTCGAAGCTGGCGGTGAAGGTGCCGTAGAAGCGGATGGCATCGTTGAAGACGCCGAGGCAGTTCGGCCCGAGCAGGCGGATGCCGTGCTTGCGGGCGACCGCGGTCATCTCGACCTGCGCCAGGGCGCCGGCATCGTCCATCTCGGCGAAGCCGGCGGTGAAGCAGATGACGGCGCGGCAGCCCTTGCGGCCGAGGTCGTCCAGCGCGGCGATGGCCAGCGCGGCGGGGACGGCGATGATGGCCACATCCGGGGCTTCCGGCAGCGCGTCGATGCTGGGGTAGGCCTGCAGGCCCTGCACGCTCGCGCGCTTCGGGTTCACCGGGTAGATCGCCCCGGCGAAGCCGCGTTCCTTCATGTAGGCGATGGGCCGGCCGCCGATGCGGGCAGGCTCGTCGGAGGCGCCGATGACGGCGACGGACCGGGGCCGCACCAGGGGGTCGAGCGACGCGAAACCCGAAAGACCGGACGGCACCACAGCGGCGGACATTGGCACATTTCCCCTCAATTTTGGCCGGCGCACCCTGCGGGAGGCAGGGCATGACAGCAAGGGGGGCAGGCGTGCGATCCGCCGGGCCGCAGGTGGAACGGTCAGGCCACCAGGGTCAGGCCTGCCTGATGAAGGCGGGCCTCAGGCGTCCTCGTCGTCCTCTTCCTCATCCTCGTCGAGGTCGTCGAGATCCTCGTCGTCGAGGTCCTCGTCGTCCTCGTCTTCGTCCTCATCCTCGTCGAGGTCCTCGTCCTCGTCTTCATCGAGGTCCTCGTCGAGGTCTTCATCGTCCTCGTCCCCGTCGCCGCCGAAACGCAGAGCATCCCGGGGGCACAAGGCCTCCGGGAAAAGCGGCAGGGGGAACAGGGCTTCGGCGGGGGACTCGAGGCGCGGCATCCGTATGGCTCCCTGGCGCGGATCGGCAGGCCAGAGCCTGCGGCATGCGCGCGGGTTTCGGAAGGTCCCTGAACACCCTGGACCCGCGCAGGTTGCGCCGGTCCAGGGTCTTACCCGCGCGATCAGCCCTGGTGCGATCAGTCCCGGCCTGATCAGCCCTGGGCGTCGGGCGAAAGCACCATGCAGGCGCCGTTGCGGCGGAGCCGGTCGCAGACCGCCTGGGCGGCAGGCTGGGACAGGCCGGTGACGCGGGCGCGAAACAGCTTGGTGCGGCCGGTGGCGACCGGCTGGACCATGACCCGGGCGGCGGGGCCACCGGCCTCGCGCGCCGAATTCGCCGCGCCGCGGGCCAGGTTCTCGCTGGCGAAGGCCCCGACCTGGACGGCCCAGGCACCGGACGGGGCCGGCGAGCTGGCCAGGGTCGCCTGGACCGGCATCCGGCCCGGATTGGCCCGCAGCGCATTCGGCAGGCTGCCGGCCTGGGCGGTGCCGAGCAGGCCGAAGCCGCCGCGGGCCGGCGGCTGTGTCAGGCCGGCGAAGCTCGCCTGGCTGGGCGCCGGCTGCTGCTGAGCGGCGCGCAGGGCGGCGAGGGTCTGGCTGGCGGTCGGCGCCGCATGGGCGGCGGCGAGGACACTCGGCCGCGCCGGGCGGGCGGCGGCGAGCTGCGGTGCCGGGGCGCTGTGTGGGGCGGCCAGGGGCGGGGCAGCCAGGGCCGGCGGCGGGGCATAGGCCGGCGGCGGCGCATAGGAAGACTGGGCCGCGGCGGCCCGGCTTTCCGATTCGAGCAGCCGGGCGGCACCCTCGCTGGTGCTGCCGTCCGGAATGGGATCCATCCGCACCACCGGGCCATCATCCAGCGAGGCGAGCCGGACGGGGGCCGCGGCCGGGGCCGGAACATAGGGCTGCGACGACTGGTAGGGCGCCGGCTGGAAGGAGGCAGGCTGGGCCCCATCGCCATACTGGGCGAGCGAGGTCGAGGTGCTGCCGTCCGGGATGGGGTCCATCCGCACCACCGGGCCGGCCGGCAGTTGCGCCACCTGGATGCCGGGCTGCTGGGCGTTCCGCTGTTCCCGCAGGGCCAGCATGGTCGCGCCATCCATCCGGCGCGGGCCGGCCGGGATGCTCAGCGGGATTTCCGCCGCGGCATAGATCTCCGGCGCGACGCGACGGGTCGGGTGATGGGCGACGATGTTCGGGCCGATGCGGGCGACGTAGTTGCGCGTCTCCGCCGGCAGGCCCTTGCTGTTCCAGAGATAGTCCTCGAGCCGCCGCGGACCGGCGTTATAGGCCGCCAGGAAGGCCGGCGAGCCATAGAGGTCGTACATCTCCCGGATATAGGCGGTGCCGGCCATGATGCTGTCGTAGGGGTGGTAGGGGTCGTCGCCGAGCCCGTAGCGCGACTGCAATTCGCGGTAGGTGCCGGGCATGACCTGCATCAGCCCCATGGCGCCGACCGGGCTGGTGGCGCCGGTGCGGCCGCCGGATTCCTGGCGCATCACTTCCCGCACCCAGCGCTCCGGCACGTCGAAGCGGCGGGAGGCCTGGCGGATATAGGGACCCCAGGGGTCCCCCGCCGGTCCGGGCGGGCTGTAGCTGGCCGGACGGTTGTAGCTGCCATGCGTCACCGCCGCATGCGTGGACGGCTGTCGTGACGTCGTGGCCTGCTGGCCGCAAGCGGCCAGCATGGCCAACATCGAGAGGGCAAGCGCCGGTCGCACCAGCCGAGCTGGTGCGTCGCGGTCGATCCCACGCAATGTCCTGGTCCCTTCGGGCATCCCCATTCGCTCCACCGGGTCTTGGACTACCGGGTAACCGAAGCCTGCCCCCCATCGGATCCGCTGCCATCCCCATGGCAATGGACCCCAGGCTGCCCCGAAAACCAGGCGGACGACGAACGTCCTGATGGGTTTAGCCCTACACGCTCGCCATGGCCGCAGGCAAGACCGCTTTGTTATCGCAATACTGTGCGGAGACAGGGACTTGCCCGTTGCAATTTATGGTGGTTCGGCAAACGAGCCAAGCGGCGCTGGCCCCCGCCTTCGCCAGGGTCTATAGGCGCGGCCATGCTGGACCACGCCCTGGACCCTTCCCCGCGCCTGCCCGAGGTGCGTCCCGAGACGCGTTACGTCTTCGATGCCGCCCTGCCACGGCGGCGGGCGGTGGCGCTGGCCGATATCGCCACCGGCGCCCGGCGCTGGCGGCTCTCGGTCGCCCTCGGCAGCCTCGACATCCGCAACCGCTACCGCGGCTCGGTCCTCGGCCCCTTCTGGCTGACGCTGTCGACCGCGGTCATGATCGGCGGCCTCGGCCTGCTCTACTCCTCGCTCTTCAAGATGGAGCTGGCGACCTACCTGCCCTTCCTCGCCGTCTCGCTGATCATCTGGAACACCATCAGCCAGGTCGTCAGCGACGCCTGCACCAGCCTGACCAGCGCCGAGGGCATCATCCGCCAGATGCCGCTGCCCTATTCCGTCCATGCCATGCGCTGCGTCCACCGCAACGCCATCATCGCCGCCCACAACCTGCCCATCATCCTGCTGGTCTTCCTCGCCACCGGCGCCTGGCCGGGCTGGGAGGCGCTGCTGGCCATCCCCGGGCTGGCGCTGCTCGGCATCAATGCCTGCGCCCTGGCGCTGCTGCTCGGCATGCTCTGCGCCCGCTTCCGCGACATCCCCCCGATCATCGGCAGCGTGATGCAGCTCGCCTTCTTCCTCTCGCCGGTGCTGTGGAAGCCCGAGCTGCTGGGCCCGGGCCGCGCCTGGCTGCCGCTGAACCCCTTCTACGCCCTCATGGAGACGGTCCGCGGGCCGCTGGTCGAGGGCGGCGCGCCGATCCTGGTCTGGGTCTCGGCCCTGGCCTACACGGCGATCATGGTGGGGGCGGCGCTGGCCTTCTTCATCCGCTTCCGCGGCCGCATCGCCTTCTGGGTGTAGCGGTCCGATGCCCTCAATCGCCGGGCGGTCGCGCCGCTCCCTTGGCTACGCCGCACCGGCGGCGGGCCGCCTTCGCGGCCTCGGCACGCCAGGGCGTGCCGCAAGAGAAAGCTGACGATGCCCCATATCCTGGCCGAGGCGGTCTCGATCGAGTTCCCGCTCTACCACATCGGCGCCCGCTCCCTGAAGAAGCGCATCCTCGCCAACTCGCCGCTGCGGCTGCGCCAGGACGAGGCCAGCCGGATCGTCGTCGCCGCGCTGCGCGACCTCGACTTCCACATTAAGGCCGGGGAACGCGTCGCCCTCGTCGGCCACAACGGCGCCGGCAAGACCACGCTGCTGCGGACCCTGGCCGGGGTCTACGAGCCGGTCGCCGGCCGGCTCGAGGTCGCCGGCACCATCGGCGCGCTGATCGACCCGAGCGCGGGGATGGACGCCAACGCCACGGGGCGGGAGAACATCATCCTGCGCGGCCTGTTCCGCGGCCTGGACGAGGCCCAGAGCACCGACCTCGCCGAGGAGGTCGGCGCCTTCTCCGGCCTGGCCGAGTTCCTCGACGTGCCGGTCCGGACCTACTCCGCCGGGATGAGCGTGCGGCTGTCCTTCGCCATGGCGACGGTGATGGACCCGGAGGTGCTGCTGATGGACGAGTGGTTCATGGCCGGCGACGCCGACTTCCTCGACCGCGCCCGGGCCAAGATCGAGGGCCTCGTCACCAAGGCCGAGGTCATGGTGCTGGCCACCCACGACATGAGCATCGTCCGCCAGTGGTGCACCCGCGCCATCAAGCTCGACGCCGGCAGGATCGTCGCCGACGGAACCGTCCAGGACGTGCTGGGACCCGCCTGACGGCAGGCGCGTCCCGCGGCAGCGACAGGATCGCGCCGCTGGGGTAAGCAATGGCGGCCTCGGGCGGCAGGCAGGGCGATGGAGCGATGAGATGAGCGAGACGGTCCAGGCGGCGATCCTGCGGTCTGCCGCGGTGCTGGAACGCATGGCGGCCGATGCCGCGGCCTGCGCGACCATCGAGGCGATCATCGACACCGCCGTCGGCAGCCTGCGCGCCGGCGGCAAGCTGCTGTTCTGCGGCAATGGCGGCAGCGCCGCGGATGCCCAGCACTGGGCCGGGGAGCTGGTGGCGCGCTTCATGTACGACCGGCCCGGCCTAGCCGCGATCGCGCTCACCACCGACAGCTCCATCCTCACCGCCGTCGGCAACGACTACGGCTACGACTACGGCTTCGCCCGCCAGGTGGAGGCGCTGGGGCGGCCTGGCGACATGCTCTTCGCCATCTCCACCTCCGGCCGGTCGGGCAATGTCCTGGCGGCGGCGCGGGCGGCGAAGGCGCTCGGCATGTCGGTCGCGGGCTTCACCGGGGAGGGCGGCGGGCCGCTGGCGGAGCTGGCCGACCACTGCCTGCGCGTCCCGAGCGGCGTCACCCCGCAGGTGCAGGAGGCGCATGAGGTGGCCGGGCACATCATCTGCGCCACGATCGAAAGCCGGATGTTCCCGCGCCCGGCCTGAGCCACGGGATGCGCCCGGCGCTCTTCCTCGACCGTGACGGGGTGATCAACCGCGACCACGGCTATGTCCATCAGGTGGAGCAGGTGGAGTTCCTCCCCGGCATCTTCGACCTGGGCCGTGCCGCGGCGGCGCGGGGGATGCCGATCGTAGTCGTCACCAACCAGTCCGGCATCGGCCGCGGCCTCTACACGGAAGCCGACTTCCACCGGCTGATGGACTGGATGCGGGACGCATTCGCCGAGCAGGGCGCGCCGCTCCTCGCCGTGGAATTCTGCCCGGACCATCCGCGGGAAGGGCTCGGGCCCTACCGGCGGGACAATCCGCGGCGCAAGCCGGGGCCGGGGATGCTGCTGGATGCCGCGGCGGCGCATGGGCTGGCGCTGGCCGCCTCGGTCCTGGTCGGGGACCGGGCGAGCGATGCGCTGGCCGGGCTGCGGGCGGGGGTCGGCACGCGCATCCTGGTGGGCGGCGATCCGGCGGAAGCGGCGGCGGCCCCGCCGGGGACGCTGCTGCTGCCCAGCGTCGCCGCGGCGGCATCCTGGCTGGCCGGAGGCGGACCCGGCCGGCCGCGGTGACCCGAGGCGGGCCCGGCCGCAGCCTGGACAGGGCCGTGTCATGGCCGCAAGAAGCCGCGCCATGCCCCCTTCCCCAGCCGTCCTGCCTCCCGAGCCCTATCGCCTCACCGAGCTCACCGAACAGCCACCGGGGCTGCGCCGCGCGGTGCATGGCTACAGCACCGCCGGCACCTGGCGGCGGCTGGCGCGACGGGTGGCGGAGGTGGGATGGGAAGTCGCCTCGGCGCTGCCGCGCGATGCCTGGCGCCGGCGCTTCCCCGGACCCGCCGCCGTGCTGCGGCTGGACGCGGGGGCGGATCCGCGGCCGGGGGCGCGCAGCGTCGCCTTGTATGTGCACTACGCCGCCTCGGGCCGCGTCTCGCCCATGGTGCTGGCGCAGGTGGCGGGGCTCACCGCGGCCGGCTTCGCCGTGGTCTTCATCAGCAATGCGCCGTCCCTGCCGGAGGCGGATTGGCAGGCGGTGCGGCAGCACGCGGCGCTGGTGGCGCAGCGGCGCAACTTCGGCCTGGATTTCGGCGCCTGGCGCGACCTGGCGGCGGAGGCGGCGACACGCTGGTCGGGGGCCACGGAGCTGCTGCTGGCCAACGACAGCGTGCTGGGACCGATCCGCCCGCTGGGGCCGCTGCTGGCGGCGCTGCGGGACGGCGGCGACGGGCTCTTCGGGCTGACCGAGAGCATCCAGGGCGGGCCGCATCTGCAGAGCTACTTCCTGCTCGCCCGCGGCCCGGCCCCCGTCGCCGACATGCTGCACTTCCTGGCGGCGATGCAGGTGAGCCATTCGAAGTGGCTGGTGGTGCAGCGGGGGGAGCTGCGCTTCGCCCGCTGGATGCGCGGCCGCGGCCACCGCGTCGCGGCGCTGTTCGGCTATGGCCGGCTGGTGGCGGCGACCCTGGCGGATGCGGCGGAACGGGCGCAGCTCGCGGCCTCCCATCCCCTGCTGCGCGACCTCGAGGCGCTGTCGCCCGAGTCGCGGGCGGCCCGGCTGCGCGACCAGCCGCTGAACCCGGCGCATCACCTCTGGCTGGCACTGGTGCGGCGGCTCGGCTTCCCCTTCCTGAAGACGGAACTGGTGCGGCGCAACCCGGGCCGGCTGCCCGGGGTGGAGGACTGGCCGGCGCTGCTGCCGCCGGACACGCCCTGCCCGGAGGCGATGATCCGGCAGCATCTGGCGATCCTACGGGAAACCCCTCGCTAGCCGCAGCCCGGAAGGCGCCGCATCGTAACGATCGGCAAAGGGTCGACATCGCATCTTGTTGCGAATTCGATCTTTTCTAATCGGCGGCGTACCGAGAATCGGTTTGGTTACAATACGAATTGTCGCAACTCCCTGGACAGCGCTCGATAAGCGGGGCAGTTTGGCAACTTGGTTGCGCCCCTGGGTTGCACCCAGCCCAGCTCCCTCGCGGGCCCACTGTCCCGGACCACAGCGCCATGATGGATTGCCTTGCCGCAGCAGATGTGAAGGCTTCGCATTTGCATTGCACCGGCCCCGCGGGGCTGGATGCGCTGCTGCGGCGGCTGCCCACGGATGCGGCGGGCTACCTGACGGCGAGCGGCTTCTCCGGCCGGGCGCAGGAGGTGGTGCTGCTGCCGGGACATGGCGGGATCGTCGGCGCGGTGCTGGGGCTCGGGGATGGCCCGCCCACCCCCTGGAGCTTCGGCGGCCTGTCGCAGAGCCTGCCGGCCGGTACCGCCTGGCAGCTCGCGGATGAATCCCTGGCGGCGCCGGCGGTGCTGGGCTGGTGCCTGGGCGCCTATCGCTACCGCCGCTTCAAGCCGGCGAAGCGGGCGCCGGCGCTGCTGCTGCCACCGGCCGGGACGGACGCCGCGATCGCCGCCGCCGAGGCCGCCTGGCGCGCCCGCGACCTGATCAATTCCCCCGCCAACCTGCTGGGCCCGGCGGAGCTGGCCGAGGCGGCGCAGGCCCTCGCGGCGGCCCATGGCGGCCGCTGCAGCATCATCGCCGGTGAGGCGCTGGACCAGGGCTTCCCGGCGCTGGCCGCGGTCGGCCGCGGCGCCGCCGCGGCCCGGGCGCCGCGCGTCGCCGTGCTGGAATGGGGGGAGCCGGGGGCACCGCTGGTCGCGCTCTGCGGCAAGGGGGTCTGCTTCGATACCGGCGGCCTGGACCTCAAATCCTCCGCCGGCATGCTGCGCATGAAGAAGGACATGGGCGGCGCGGCGATCGTGCTGGGCACCGCCGAGATGGTGATGCGCGCCAAGCTGCCAGTGCGGCTGGTGGTGCTCATCGGGGCAGTGGAGAACGCGGTCTCGGCCGAGGCCTTCCGGCCGATGGACGTGCTGCGCACCCGGGCCGGGCTGACCGTGGAGGTCGGCAATACCGATGCCGAGGGACGGCTCGTGCTGTGCGACCTGCTGACCTATGCGGGGGAACAGGCGCCGGCGCTGCTGATCGACTGCGCGACCCTGACCGGGGCTGCCCGCGTCGCGCTCGGTCCCGATCTTCCGGCGCTCTTCACGCCGGACGATGCGCTCGCGCAAACGCTACTCGACGCGGGATGTCTCGCCGACGATCCGATGTGGCGCATGCCGTTGCACAGCGCTTACGAGTCGTGGCTCGACAGTCCGCACTGCGACATGAACAACGTTTCGGCACGACCCATGGCCGGGTCCATCGTCGCCGCGTTGTTCCTGCAGCGCTTCGTGCCGAAGTCGACCCGTTGGGCGCATCTCGACATCTACGCCTGGAACGATGCGAACCGGCCGGGTCGGCCTGAGGGAGGAGAGGCGCAGGCGATGCGCGCCCTGGCTGGGGGCATCGCCAGGATATTCGCCTGAGCACTCGGTGCTCTGCCGAACCGGCTTCGATACCGGAAAGCAGCTGGGCCGATAACGAAAACGAGATGATGGGGAAACTTTTCGGTACGCACGGCTCTGACAACTACACGACGCGTTAGCCGAATGCAGTGCCTGATGACGTGTCTATCCCGGTCCGATGAGGGAAGCCCCGAAGGGCAAGCTCTTGTCGTCACCAGGTTCATGGCCCGGATGGGCGAGGGGATTGGAGATATGGCGGTACAGAGCAACCCCGACCAATTGGTCGGCATTCTGCGGGACACGGTTGTCGCGCTCGTCCGACGCGACGGGCCCGATCTGTCGGCGCGGCAACTTGGCGTATTCCTGACGGTCTACCTGACCGACGGCCCGCATACCGTGCGCGGCCTGGCGGCGGAGCTGAATGTTTCCAAGCCGGCGATCACGCGCGCGCTGGACCGGCTCGGCGAACTCGATCTCGCCCGCCGCAAGGTGGACCCGATGGACCGCCGCAGCGTCATCGTGCAGCGCACGCTGAAGGGCACGGCCTTCCTCCGCGACATGCGCCAGATCATGTCCGAGGCCGAGACCACCGTGCATGAGATGCCGGCGCCGGAAGCGGCGAATGCCGAGCCCGCGCGGGAAAACCGCAAGGCCGGCTGAACCGGGCGCGGCGGCCAGGGCGGCACGGGGGTGGCTTCACCCAGGTGCCTGCCCTTGCCGCCACCCGCGGTGCGAACCGGTGATCTTCGCCGGCTCGGCGCATCCGTCCAGTCCGGGCTTCACCAGGACAGGCGTCAGTAGCCCGCGCCGAAATCCACGCGATTCAACAGGGGCGATCCCTGGCGGGCGCGATGAATATTCTCCACCACCTGCGGTGCCGCGCTACGCGGGATGGTGATGCTTGCCGCATGCGGCGTCAGCACGACCTTCGGATGCGCCCAGAGCGGATGGTCCGGCGGCAGCGGCTCGGGTTCGAAGACATCCAGGGCGGCACCGGCCAGCTGGCCGGAGTCCAGCGCGGCGAGCAGGTCCGCCTGCACCACATGGCCGCCGCGGGCGGCATTCAGCAGATAGGCACCGCGCGGCAGCAGGGCGAGGCTCCGCGCATCCAGCACGTCGCGCGTATCCGGCGTCAGCGGCAGCAGGCAGATCAGGATGTCGCTGCGGGCCAGCATCGCCGCCAGTCCTTCCGCCCCGTGATGGGTCTCGACCCCCGGAAATTCCTTCGGCCGCCGTGACCATCCCATAACCGGAAAGCCGAGGGCCTGCAGCTTGCGGGCGGCGTCGCCGCCCAGCTCGCCCAGGCCGAGGATGCCGATGCGGCGCTCCGCCGTGTCCGGGGCCGGCAATTCGTTCCAGATCCTGCCGGCCTGCTGCGCCCGGTAATCCGGGTCCTGGCGGTGGAAGCGCAGCACGTTCAGCAGCACCCATTCGGTCATGCCCTGGGTGAGCCGGGTATCGACCAGCCGCGCCACCGGGATGCCGGGCGGCGGCCCGGGCGGGCGCATCAGGTGGTCCACGCCCGCGCCCATGGAGACGATGAGCTTCAGGTTGGGGTAGCGGCGCAGCTCGGCCATGTCGTGCGCGGTCCAGCAGACCGCGGCCTCGATATCGGCCGGGTCGCCCGCCTCCGGAAACAGCCGGACCTCGAGGCTCGGGTCGACCTCGAGCAGGGCGTCGCGCCAGGCTTCCATGGTGGAGGCCTTGGTGGAAAGCAGGATGGCCATGGCTATTCTCCCTGGTGCCGGCGATCGTGCGGCAGGGTCTCGATCTCATCGGGCAGGGCACGGACCCAGGCCCGCCAGTCGTTGCGGCCGGTGGCGGCGCGTTCCTCGCCGCCCGGCAGCTTGGCATAGAGGCTGAGCACGCCCTGCGCCCACCACATCTGGAAGGTCCGGTCATCGGCCAGGACCATGGCGGCGGTGCGGTCGAAGACCCCGTCCTTCACCCGCGGCATGTGCTTGCCCAGCCACCACCAGCAGCCGGCCGCCAGCACCGCGGCGCCGAGGTAGAAATGCACCAGCATGGTGCTGCCGAAGGAGCCGACGAGGATGGCCGCCGCCGGGGCCACATTCTCGAAGCTCCGGTACACCGGGCTGCCCGGCGTGTTCATCTTGCGGATATGGACGCCGAGCTTGACCTTGTCGGCATCCAGCAACGCCCGCAACCGCTCCAGCTCCGTCACCCGCGCTCGCTCCCCGTCTCGGCGCGCAGGTCGAAGGCTGCGGCCATCAGGGCGCGGGTATAGGGCTGGGTGGGCGCGGCGGTAAGCGGCTCGGCCTCGCCTTCCTCCACCACCTTGCCGTCCTTCAGGACGATGATCCGGTGCGCGAGCGCCCGGACCACCCGCAGGTCGTGGCTGATGAAGAGATAGGCGAGGCGGTGCTTCGCCTGCAGCGCCCGCAGCAGCTCGACCACCTGGGCCTGGACCGAGACGTCGAGCGCGCTGGTCGGCTCGTCCAGCACCACCAGCCGGGGCTTGAGGACCAGGGCGCGGGCGATGGCGATGCGCTGGCGCTGGCCGCCGCTGAACTCATGCGGGTAGCGGCCGGCGGCGGCGGGGTCGAGCCCGACCTCCTCCAGCGCCTGGGCCACGGCGGCGGCGCGGGCGGCCAAGGTCAGGCCCGGCTCATGCACCTCCAGCCCCTCGCCGATGATCTCCCCGGCGGAAAGCCGCGGCGAGAGCGAGCCATAGGGGTCCTGGAAGACGATCTGCATCCGCCGCCGCAGCGGCCGCAGCGCGGCGCGGGACAGCGGCTGGATGTCGCGCCCCTCGAAGAGGATGCCGCCCGCGCTGGATTCGAGCCGCAGCAATGCCAGGCCGAGCGTCGTCTTGCCGCTGCCGGATTCGCCGACCAGCCCGACCGTCTCGCCTTCCCGGATGGTCAGCGAAACGCCGTCCACCGCCTTCACATGCCCCACCGTCCGCCGCAGCAGCCCGCGCCGGATGGGGAAATGCACCTGCACCCCCTGGCCCTGCAGCACCACCGGCGCCTCCGCCGGGACCGGCGCCGGGCGGCCGCGCGGCTCGGTAGCGATCAGCATGCGGGTATAGGGATGCGCCGGGGCGGCGAAGACCTCGGCCGTGCGGCCCTGCTCCACCGCCACGCCGTCCTTCATCACCACCACGCGGTCGGCGTGGCGGCGGACGATCTGCAGGTCGTGGGTGATCAGCAGCAGGGCCATGCCGTGGCGCTGCTTCAGCTCCGCCAGCAGCTCGAGGATCTGCGCCTGGATGGTGACGTCGAGCGCGGTGGTCGGCTCGTCCGCGATCAGCAGCTTCGGGGAGCAGGCCAGCGCCGCGGCGATCATCACCCGCTGGCGCTGGCCGCCCGAGAGCTGGTGCGGATAGGCGCCCAGCCGTTCCTCGGCGCGCGGCAGCCCGGCCTGGCGCAGCAGGTCGAGGATGCGGGCCCTGAGCGGCGCGCCGGAGATCGGCTCATGCAGGGTGATCGCCTCCGCCACCTGCCGGCCGATGCTGTGCAGCGGGTTCAGCGAGGTCATCGGTTCCTGGAAGACCATGCCGGCGGTGCCGCCGCGCAGCCGCTTCAGCGCATCCTCGTCGGCCGCCAGCACCTCGGTGCCGTCGAGGCTGATACGGCTCTCCGGCGCGATGCGGGCGGCGGGCGGCAGCAGGCGCAGCGAGGCCAGCGCCGAGACCGATTTGCCGCTGCCGGATTCGCCGACCAGCGCCAGGGTCTCCCCGGCATCGAGGTGGAAGGACAGGTCCCGCACCACCGCCCGCCCGGCGAAGGCGACGGTGAGATGCTCGACCGAAAGCAGCGTCACCGGCCGCCCCCCGGCAGCTTGCGCGGGTCGAAGGCATCGCGCACCGCCTCGCCGACGAAGATCAGCAGCGTCAGCACCCCGCCGAGGACGATGAAGCCGGTGAAGGCCAGCCAGGGCGCCTGGAGGTTGTTCTTGCCCTGCGACAGCAGCTCCCCGAGCGAGGGCGAGCCGGGCGGCAGGCCGAAGCCGAGGAAGTCGAGGCTGGCCAGGATGGTGACGCTGCCGGAGAGGATGAAGGGCAGGAAGGTGAGCGTCGCCACCATGGCATTCGGCAGGATGTGCCGCGCCATCAGCCGCGTGTCGGAGACGCCGAGCGCCCGCGCGGCGCGGACGTAGTCGAGGTTGCGGCCGCGCAGGAACTCGGCGCGCACCACGCCGGTGAGGCCCATCCAGGAGAACAGCAGCAGGAAGACCAGCAGGATCCAGAAGCTGGGCTGGATGATGCTGGCGAGGATGATGAGGAGAAAGAGTTGGGGCATGCCGGACCAGATCTCGATGAAGCGCTGGAACAGCAGGTCCGTGAGCCCGCCGTAGAAGCCCTGCACCGCCCCCGCGGCGACACCGAGGAAGGAACTGGCCAGGGTCAGGGTGAAGCCGAACAGCACCGAGATGCGGAAGCCATAGATCACCCGCGCCAGCACGTCGCGCGACTGGTCGTCGGTGCCCAGCCAGTTCTTCGCCGAGGGCGGCGAGGGCGCCGGCCGGCCGAGGTCGCGCACGACCGTCGCATAGGCATAGGGGATGGCCGGCCAGACCAGCCAGCCGCGCTCCGTCACCTCCCGCATGAACTCCGGATCGTGCCAGTCGACCTCGGTCGGCAGGCCATCGGCCAGGATGTCGCTCTCGGCGTAATCCGTCAGCACCGGCACCAGCCAGCGGCCATCGACGCGGGCCACCAGCGGCCGGTCGTTGGCGATGAATTCTGCGAAGAGGGTGACGAGGAAGAGGGCGGTGAAGATCCAGAGGGACCACCAGCCGCGGCGGTTGGCGCGGAAATTCGCCAGCCGGCGTTGGGTCATCGGGGTCATGCGGTGGGTCAGGCGCCTGTCATCCCCGCCAGTCTATCAGGCGCGGGGAAGCGGCAGGAAGGGGTTTGCCAGGCGGGAACGGTCCGGACGAGGATGGTCCGGGCCGGTCTCACACCACCTTGTCGGTAATGGTCTGCGGCACCGGCACGCTATGGGCGAAGGAGGGCCGTGCCTCGAGCCGTGCGCTCAGCGCCACCAGGTTGGGGTGGTCCCGGCGCCAGGGATGCGCGGGGAAGCGCACGTCGAGGTAGCGGAGCAGGGTGCCGGTGGCGATCTCGGCCAGGCCGAAGCGGTCCCCGACCATCCATTCGCGGTCGCCGGCGATCTCGGCCAGGGCGCGCAGCCCGCCATCCACCTTGCGGCGCTGCCGGGCGATCCATTCGGCGCTTTGGTGCTCCGGCGCGCGGTGGCCTTCCCAGAACAGCAGGACGCAGGCATCGCAGACGCCATCGGCGATGACCTCCACCTTGCGGGCGGCCAGGATGCCGTCGACATCCGGCGGCAGCAGGCGCGGCTCGGGCCACCGGGCCTCGATCACCTCCAGGATGTAGCGGCTTTCATAGGCGCTGCTGCCATCCTCGAAGATCAGCACCGGCAGCTTCTCCAGCGGATTGTACTGCGGCGTGGCGGTGGTGCTGTCCCAGGGGACTTCGGTGATCAATTCGAAGGGGATGCCCTTCTCGGCAAGGGCGATGCGGACCTTGCGGGCATAGGGGCTTGGCGTGGCGCTGATGAGCTGCAGCATGGCGGCTTTCTCCCGTTGCCCGGCGGCAGGGCGGGCTGGTGGTGCGGTCATGCCGGGCGTAGAAATGGATCGGCTTCGCTAACGGTACCGGCGTACGAATGAAATTTCGTATACCGAACACCGTGTATCGATATGATGCCGATCAGCAATGGAGCTCGTCAAGCCGTGCTGCCCAAGGTCGCGCCCACGCCGCAGATGACCGAAACCGTCTACGAAAGCCTGCGCGACGCCATCTGCGACGGCGCGCTGCCGCCGGCGGCGCGGCTGATCCAGGATGAGCTGGCGCTGCGGCTCGGCACCTCGCGCCAGCCGGTGCATCTGGCGCTGCAGCAGCTCCGCAAGGACGGCTTCGTGGTGGAGACGGGGCGGCGCGGGCTGGTGGTGGCGCCGCTCGACCGCGAATTCGCCCGGCAGCTCTATGAGATGCGGGCGGCGCTGGACGGCGCGGCGGCGGTGGGCGCGGCGCGCAACGCGACGGCGGCCGACCGTGCCCGCGGCGAAGGCATCATCCGCGATGGCCGGGCGGCGGTGGCGGAGGGCGACCTGCGCGCCATGGCCGATGCCGATTTCGCCTTCCACAACTTCATCTACGAGCTGGGCGGCAATGCGCTGATCGCGGCGACGGCACGGATGAACTGGCACCATGTCCGCCGCTCGATCATGCTGCTGGCCGGGGAGCCGACCAAGCTTGGCCCCTTCTGGGACGAGCATGACCAGATCCTGCAGGCGGTGGCGACGGGCGACGTGGCGGCGGCCTTCGCGCTGGCGCAGCACCATGCCGTCGCCTCCGGCAAGGTGCTCTCGCTGAAGCCGCTACCGGCGTGACTCGAAGTCGATCCGCGGATCGACCAGGGTATAGGCGAAGTCGCCGACGATCTGCATCACCAGCCCGAGCAGGGTGAAGATGTACAGCGTGCCGAACATCACCGGATAGTCGCGCCGGATCGCCGCCTCGAAGCCCAGCAGGCCGAGCCCGTCGAGCGAGAAGATGATCTCGACCAGCAGCGCCCCGGTGAAGAGGATGCCGATGAAGGCGGCGGGGAAGCCGGCGATGATCAGCAGCATCGCGTTGCGGAAGACATGCCCGTAGAGCACCCGCTGCTCCCCGGCGCCCTTGGCCCGGGCGGTGGTGACGTAGTTTTTGTTGATCTCTTCAAGGAAGGAGTTCTTGGTCAGCATCGTCAGCCCGGCGAAGCCGCCGATGACCAGGGCGATGGTCGGCAGCACCATGTGCCAGGCATAGTCGGCGGCCCGCGCGACGAACCCGGCATTCTCCATCCCCGGCGAGAGCAATCCGCGCAGCGGGAACCACTGCACGAAGCTGCCGCCCGCGAACAGCACCACCAGCAGGATGGCGAACAGGAAGCCGGGGATCGCATAGCCCACCAGCACCACCGCGCTGGTCGCCACGTCGAAGCGGCTGCCGTCCCGCACCGCCTTGCGGATGCCCAAGGGGATGGACACGAGATAGATGATCAGCGTCGACCACAGCCCGAGCGAGACCGAGACCGGCATCTTCTCGACGATCAGATCCACCACCGGCCGGTCGCGGAACAGGCTGCGGCCCAGGTCGAAGCGGGTATAGCCGGCCAGCATCTCCGCCAGCCGGTCCGGCCAGGGCTTGTCGAAGCCGAAGGCCTTCTCGATCTCCCGCACGATGGCGGGGTCCAGCCCGCGGGCGCCGCGATAGCCGGTGGTATTGCTGCTGTTCTCGTTGCGCGGCGGGCCGCGGGTCTCGCCCTGGCCCTCGCCGGAGATGCGGCCGAGGCTGCTGCCGGCCTCGCCCTTCAGCTCCGCCAGCATCTGGTCCACCGGGCCGCCCGGGGCGAATTGCACCACGGCGAAATTGATCAGGATGATGCCGAGCAGGGTCGGCACCACCAGCAACAGGCGGCGAAGGAGATAGGCCCCCACTACAGGCTTCCCGTCACTGGGGGGGCTTCGCTTCGCGCTTGCCCTGCTCGACGCTGCCCTCGCGCGCCCGCTCCACCCACCAGCTGTCCAGCGCCAGGGCGTATTTCGGGTTGCGCGGCGGCCGGCCGAACTTGTCCCAATAAGCCACGCGGAAGGTGCGGCTATGCCACTGCGGGATCATGTAGTCGCCCCAGAGCAGCACGCGGTCCAGCGCCCGGGTGCGGGCCACCAGCTCCGCCCGGTCCGGCGCGCCGATCACCAGCTCGACCAGCGCGTCCACCACCGGGTTGGCGATGCCGGCGACGTTCTGGCTGCCGTTCTCCTGCGCCTTGGCGCTGGTCCAGAAGTCCCGCTGCTCGTTGCCCGGCGACAGCGACTGGCCCTGGCCATCCACCGTCATGTCGTAGTCGAAGGCGTCGATCCGCACCTGGTACTGCGCCGGGTCGATGGTCCGCACGCGCGGCTCCATGCCGAGGCGCTGCAGCACCTGCACATAGGGCAGGGCGACGCGCTCGAAGCTGGCGCCGTTCAGCAGGATCTCGAAGGCGAAGCCCTGGCCCTGGGCATTGACCAGCTTGCGATCCTTCACCGTCCAGCCGGCCTCCCGCAGCAGCGCCAGCGCGCGGCGCAGCCCCTCCCGGTTGTTGCCGGAGCCATCGGTGACCGGCAGAGCATAGGGCTCGGTGAAGAGCCTGTCCGGGACCTTGCCCTTGTAGGCCTGCAGGATCTCCAGCTCCCGCCCCTCCGGCACGCCCGAGGAGGCCAGCTCGGAGTTGGAGAAGTAGGAGGTGGTGCGCGCATAGCTGCCGTAGAACAGGTTGGCGTTCATCCACTCGAAGTCGAAGACCTCGATCAGCGCGCGGCGCACGCGGGCATCCTGGAACAGCGGGCGACGCAGGTTCATGGCGAAGGCCTGCATGCCGGTCGGGATCTCGTGCCGGATCTCGTCGCGCTTCACCAACCCGCGCTGCACCGCGGGGAAGTCGTAGGCGGTCGCCCAGTCCTTGGCGATGTTCTCGGTGCGGAAGTCGATCTGCCCGGCCTTGAAGGCCTCCAGCGCCACGGTGGTGTCGCGGAAATACTCGTAGCGCATGGTGTCGAAGTTGGAGGTGCCCTTGGCCGTCGGCAGCGCCGCGGCCCAGTAGTCCGGCACACGGCGATAGGTCAGGCTGCGGCCGCTCTCGAAGCGCTCCAGCTTGTAGGGGCCCGAGCCCAGCGGCGCCTCCAGCAGCGGCCGGGCGAAGTCCCGCCCCTCCCACCAATGCTGCGGCAGCACCGGCATCTGGCCGAGGATCAGCGCCAGCTCGCGGTTCTCATTCGTCTTGAAGCGGAAGGTGGCGCGGTGCGGCCCCTCGGCCACCACCTCCGCCACATCGGCCCAATAGGCGCGGTAGAAGGGCCGGCCGTGCTGGCGGAGGATGTTGAAGGTCCAGACCACATCCGCCGCCGTCACCGGGCGGCCGTCGTGGAAGCGGGCCTCGGGGCGCAGCTCGAAACTCACGCCCATGCGGTCGGCCGGCTGCTCGATGGCGGCGGCCAGGTGGCAGTATTCGGTGCTCGCCTCGTCGGTGCTGTTCTTCAGCAGCGTGTCGTAGAGGTTGGTGAGGCCGACCGCCGGCGTGCCGCGCAGCACGTAGCCATTGAAGCTGTCGTAGCTGCCGAGCCCGGTGAGCACGATCTCGCCGCCCTTCGGCGCCGAAGGGTTCACCCAAGGGAAATGGGTGAAATCCGCCGGCAGCGCCGGCTCCCCCAGCAGCGACAGCGCGTGGCTGCGCAAGGGCGCGGCCGCGACCTGCGCGGCGGCGGGCCGGAGGAAGGGAAGGGCGAGGCCCGAGGCCAGAAGGGTGCGGCGATCCATGGCCGCAGGATGGGGGTTCGCCGGGCGAGGGACAAGAATTAGCCGCGCCGAAACAGTCGTTGCACGCAGCCCGCTTTCATGAAACGTTTGGATCATGCTCGCCGACCGCCTCCGCGCCGCGCTGCCCGGCCTGCCGCCGCAACTGGCGGCGGCGGGACGGCATATCTCCGACCGGCCCTTCGATGCGGCGACCCGGTCCATGCGGGCGCTCGCCGCCGAGGCGGGCGCCAGCCCGGCGACCTTCACCCGCCTGGCCCAGGCGCTGGGCTTCCCCGGCTGGGACGCGCTGCGGGCGGCGGCGATCGAGGAGCAGCGGCGCCCCGCGCCCTATTCCAGCCGCGGTCCCGGCGGCGGGCTGGGTGCCATCCAGGCGGCGGAGGCGGCCAATATCGCGGCGCTGGCCGGGTTGCCGGAAGCCGCGCTGCAGGCCGCCGCGGCGGCGCTGCACCGGGCGCCGCGCATCCATGTCGCCGGCTTCCGGTCCTGCCGGGCCGTCGCCACGCTGCTGCACTACCAGCTCCGGCTGTTCCGGCCGGAGACGGTGCTGGTCGGCGATGCCGCGCTCGACCTCGACCTCGGCGCCATGCGGCCGGGGGAGGCGCTGGCGCTGGTCGGCTTCGCCCCCTACTCGCGCGCCGCGCTGGCGACGCAAGCGGCGGCGCGGGATGCCGGGCTGGTGCTGGTCATCCTGGCCGACAGTCCCACGGCGCCGATCGCCGCGGGCGCCGACCACCTGCTGGGCTTCGCCACCGCGACCCCGGCCTTCTTCCCCAGCCTGACGGCCGGCGTGGCGCTGGCCCAGGCGCTGGCCGCCGCCGTCTTCGCCGCCGGCGGCGCCGCCGCGCTGGAACGACTGCGGGAGAGCGAGGCCCGCCTCGCCACCCTGGGTGCCTATTGGACCGAACCGCCCACCTGCTAAACCGGAGGACCGAAGATGAGCCACCTTGTCCATCGCAGCCTGCGCGCCGACCCGCCCCTCGCGGTGCGCGGCGAGGGCATCTACCTCTATGACCAGGCCGGGCGGGAGATCATCGACGGCTCCGGCGGCGCCGCCGTCGCCTGCCTCGGCCATGGCCATCCCAAGGTCATCGAGGCGATCAAGGCGCAGCTCGACAAGCTGGCCTATGCGCATACCGCGCTGTTCTCCTGCGAGAGCGCCGAGGAGCTGGCCGACATCATGGTCGGCCATGCGCCGGGCGGGCTGACGCATGCCTATTTCTGCTCCTCCGGCTCGGAGGGCAACGAGGCTGCCATCAAGATGGCCCGGCAGTACTTCCTCGAGGTCGGCCAGCCGCAGCGCACCCGCTTCATCGCCCGGCGGCAGAGCTACCACGGCAACACCCTCGGCGCGCTGTCGGCCGGCGGCAATGCGATGCGCCGCGCGCCCTATGCGCCGCTGCTCTCCCCCGCCTTCAGCCATGTCTCGCCCTGCTATGCCTACCGCGACCGGGAGGGCACGGAGAGCGACGCGCAATACGTCGCCCGGCTGGCGGAGGAGCTGGAGGCGGAATTCCAGCGGCTCGGCCCGGATACCGTCATCGCCTTCATGGCGGAGACGGTGGTCGGCGCGACGCTCGGCTGCGTCACCGCCCTGCCCGGCTATTTTCCGGCGATGAAGGCGGTCTGCGACCGGCACGGCGCGCTGCTCATACTCGATGAGGTGATGAGCGGCATGGGCCGCTGCGGCACCCTGCATACCTGGGAACAGGAAGGCGTCTCCCCGGATATCCAGATCGTCGCCAAGGGCCTCGGCGGCGGCTACCAGCCGATCGGCGGCATCCTGGTGCATGGCCGCGTGGTGGCCGGGCTGAACGGCGGCAGCGGCGCCTTCATGCATGGCCATACCTACCAGGCGCATCCCGTCGCCTGCGCCGCCGCCGTCGCGGTGCAGCGGGTGATAAAGGGGGAGAAGCTGCTGGACAACGTCCAGGCCCAGGGCGCGCTGCTGGAGCAGCGGCTGGTGGAGCGCTTCGGCAACCACCGCAACATCGGCGACATCCGCGGCCGCGGGCTGTTCTGGGCGGTGGAATTCGTCACCGACCGCGCCAGCAAGGCGCCCTTCGACCCGGCGCTGAAATTGAACGAGCGGGTGAAGCAGGAAGCCTTCGCGCGGGGGCTCGCCTGCTACCCGATGGGCGGCACCATCGATGGACGCCAGGGCGACCATGCGATATTGGCGCCGCCCTACATCGCCACGGCGGCGCAGATCGAGACCATCGTCGAACGGTTCGGCGCGGCGGTCGATGCCGCCCTGGCCAGCGTGAATGCATAAGGGGAAACGACCGTGAAGACCTGGATCCTGGCCGCGGCATTCGCCGTGGCAAGCATGGCCGGCGCCAACGCGCAGACCCTCGCCGCCGTGAAGCAGCGCGGCACCCTCAACTGCGGCGTCAGCCAGGGCTTCGCCGGCTTCTCCTCGCCCGATAGCCGGGGCGAGTATCGCGGCCTCGACGTCGACTACTGCAAGGCCGTCGCCGCGGCGGTGCTGGGCGATGCGACCAAGGTGCGCTTCGTGCCGCTGACCGCGCAGGCCCGCTTCACCGCGCTGCAGACCGGCGAGATCGACGTGCTGTTCCGCAACAGCACCCAGACCTTCCTGCGCGACGCCTCGCTGGGGCTGAACCAGGGGCCGGTGAATTTCTACGACGGCCAGGGCTTCGCCATCCGCCGCGACGCCAACGTGACCAAGGTGCAGGAGCTGGACGGCGCGACCATCTGCGTGGCGCAGGGCACCACGCATGAGCTGAACCTCAACGACGTCTTCCGCGCCCGCAACATCAAGTTCAGCCCCGTCGTCTTCGAGCGCGTCGACACGATGTACGAGGCCTTCTACGCCGGCCGCTGCGACGCCATGACGCAGGATGCCTCCGCCCTCGCCGGCGCCCTGACCGGCGCCCGCGACCCCGCCGCCTATCGCGTGCTGGAGGAGACGATCAGCAAGGAGCCGCTCGGCCCCTTCACCCGCAACGGCGACGACCAGTGGTCGAACATCGTGATGTGGACGCATTACGCGCTGGTCGAGGCGGAGGAGCTCGGCGTGACCGCGGCCAATGCCGAGGCCCAGGCAGCGGGTGCCAATCCGACCATCCAGCGGTTGCTGGGAACGGGCGGCGAATTCGGCAGCCGGCTCGGGCTCGACAACCGCTGGGCCCTCGCTGCCATCCGCGCGGTGGGCAATTATGGCGAGGTCTTCGAGCGCAATGTCGGGCAGGGCAGCTCCCTGAAATTGCGTCGTGGTCTCAATGGGTTGTGGACCGGCGGCGGGCTGATGTACGCCATCCCGTTTCGGTGAAAAAAACGCAACGGAACCTTTTTCCTTAGGCTCGCGTTCTAACTCCAACGCCGCCGCATAGTGTGGTGAGCGAAGGAGACACAGGGCCATGGACAAGGACCGGATCGAAGGCATCGGCAAGCAGATCAAGGGCTCCGTGAAGGATGTCGCCGGCAAGGTGACCGGCGATGCGGCGCTCCAGGCCGAAGGCAAGGCCGACAAGGCCGAGGGCAAGGTCCAGAACGCCGTCGGCGGCGCGAAGGACAAGGTCCGCGACGCGACCGACTAAGCTGGCCCAGGCTGGCTGAGGAAGAGGCGCTCCGGTGAAAGCCGGGGCGCCTTTTTCGTATCGGTGCCAGCAACACATGGCTGGCTGCAAAAGCTTGCCGAGGCCGACCAGTTGCGGAACAAGCACCCGGCACCGCTTGTTCATTACGAAAACAACAGGTGCCGCACCGGCTTCCAGACGCTTCGGCCTGGGGAATGGGTGCTAGTGCCGTCCGATAATCGCGCTTATGTTGAAAGCGCGCGCGTAACGGAGTTATTCATGTCGGTTGAGGATGGCCTGGATCTGCTGAACATCGAGGACTTCAGCAAATCCCGTGACCGAACCCGATTGGAAGCCGCCATCCGCCGCCGTTGCCACACCATTCCTGTCGAGCAACATACGATATTGTGCCGCATCCTCGGCCGCTACAAATTCTACGTCGATTGCCGGGACCGCGGCCTGGCGCCGCATCTGATGCTCGATGGCTACTGGGAATACTGGGTCAGCGATTTCATGTGGCGGAACATCAAGCCGGGCCAGACCGTCGTCGATGTCGGCGCCAACCTGGGCTACTACAGCGTGCTGATGGCCGATCTGGTGGGACCGACCGGTCAGGTTGCGTCCTTCGAGCCCAATCCGCGGCTGTGCGAGCTTCTGCAGCGCAACATCGACATCAACGGCTTCACCCAGCGCACCCGCTGCCATGCCCGGGCGGTCACTGCCCGCAGCAATGAATCCCTGCATTTCGCCGTCTCGATGACCGACCCGAAGAATGGCGCCCTGCTGCCTGCCCTGCCGGGCAAGCAGACGCGGGCCGGCATGATGGAGATGACCGTCGAGACCACGGCGCTCGACGACCTGGCGATCGGCCCGATCGATTTCATCAAGATCGATGTCGAAGGCGCCGAGGAGGCGGTCTGGGGAGGTCTCCAGCAGACCATCCGCGACAGCCCGGAGGTGCAGATCCTGCTGGAGTTCAACGCGCTCCGTTGCCAGGACCCGCAGCGGATGCTGCAGGAGATCGGCGCGCTGTTCCCGCTGCGCCAACTGGGCTTCGACGCGGTGATCCGCCCGGCCGAGCCGGAGGCGATCCTGGCCTCCTCCGAGGACACGATGCTCTACCTGTCGAGCCGCGATCCCTTCGACTTCGCCAGCCGGGAATAGGGGCCGGCGTCAGCCCGCCTTCTGCACCACCAGGCCGATGGAGGTGGTGACATACTGCCCGAGCGCCAGCTTGAGATGCGGCAGGGCATAGGGCGGCAGGTCGATATGGGCATCCACCGCGGCGGAGCCCGGATGCAGGTTGAGCGGCCAGACCTTGTGGCCGGCCGCGGCCAGCCGGCCCAGCATCGCCTCCATGTCCCGCTTCCGGAACAGGCAGAGCCCCGCGGTGTCGAAGGTCTCGGTATCCGAGGACAGGTTGAACTCTGTCGTATGCACGGCGATGCCGCCGGGCTTCAGCGTCTCGAGGCTTTCCTCGAAGAACCGCAGCCCGAGCGCGATGGAGCCGAGATGCTCGAAGGCGCAGGACGACCAGCAGACGTCGAAGCCGCGCAGCGTCTCCGGGATGGCATTCATGTCGACGGGGCGGAATTCGACCAGCGCCTGCAACTCGGCGAAAGGCAGGATGGCGGGGCGGTCCAGCGCCTCGAGCCCGGCGGCATGCTGGCCGGTCGAGGCCCAGCCCTGCAGATGGACCACGGTATCCGGCGCATCCGTCGCCACGACGGCGACGCCGGACCGCGCCAGCAGCGCCGGGATCGGTTCCTGGCCGACGCCGAAGCCGAGCGCCCGGATGCCGGGCCGCATCAGCCCGGCCACCCGCATGACGGCGACGACGTAGCAGAATTCCCAGACCTTGCGATGCGGGTTGGGGATGATGTCCAGCATCGCGCAGAGCTCGGCGAAGATCGGCTCGTCGAACTGGCCTTGCGTGCAGAGCTGCGACACCGGCGCGGCGAGCTCCGGCGGCTGGAAGCGCCAGGGGACCAGCGGATCGGCCGGCGGCTGCAGCAGGAACAGCGGCGCGCGATAGTCCTCGGGCTTCGACCGGCGCTGGAATTCGATGAACTCCCGGGTTTCGGCGAAGCAGCGGCGGAGCGTGTCGAGATCGGCGTTTCGCTGATGGAAGGCGATCTCCGCCTCATCCGCCGGGTCGCGGCCGATGAACATGCGGAAGGCCCAGAGAACGGCGTCCCGGCTCAACGGCGCGGGGTTCGGTGCCGGTGACGGCTGCACGGGATACCCTTTCCTAGGCGGATGCCGGCGGCCGGGGCATCGCGTGCTTCGACGCCTGCGTTCAGATGATGAAATCGGCGGCGGTCACCGCGGATTTCTGCACGCCGATGAGATAGACGAAGTCGAGCCCGTCCCCCAGCGCGAAGTAGCTATTGCCCTGGCCGTCATCGACCCCGCGGGCCAGCACCGCCGCCGCCGAGGCGACGTGGTAGGCGGTGATGTCGATGTGGTCCTTGCCGGTCTCGAAGTCGAAGACGATGTCGTAGGAGACCGGGCCGGTTTGGCGCGGATCCACGATCACCGTATTCGGCCCGTTGGCGACATAGCCCGGCGCATCCGGCACGCCGAGGGTCGAGAGCGAGATGTAGTCGATGCCGTCGCCGGCCCGGTAGGTATCGGCGCCGCCGCGGCCGAACAGGATATTGGTGCCGCTGTTGCCGATCATCTCGTTGCTGAAGACCGAGCCGACGGCGGTGGTGCCGGCCCCGCCGGGATCGGAGGCGCCCTCGGCGATCACCAGCCTTTCGCCGATGGAGTAAAGGTCCCAGAAGAAATTGGCGGTGGAGACGATGGTATCGGTGCCGCCGAAGCCGAAGCCGGCATAGACCGGCAGGTTGCCCTCATCGACCAGGTCGAGCGCACTGTCGACGAGGTAGGTATCGTCGCCGGCGCCGCCGAGCAGGACATCGCCCAGGTTGCCGGGATTGTTGCCGCCGTCCAGCGTATCATTGCCGGCCTGGCCGATCAGCACGTCGTTGCCGCTGTCGCCCTGCAGCAGGTCGTTGCCGTCGCCGCCATAGAGGAAATCGGTCTCGCCGCCGCCGGACAGGATATCGTTGCCGCCTTGGCCGTCCAGCGTGTTGCCGGCCTCGTTGCCGGTGATGACGTTGCCGAGCGCATTGCCGGTGCCGGCCATCGGCCCGCCGCCGGAGACGAGGATCAGGGCCTCGACGTCGTTGGGCAGGGTGAAGCTGACCGAGGTGACCACGGTATCGGTGCCGGCATTGGCGGCTTCGAAGACGTTCTCGTTGCTGGAACTGACGACGTAGGTGTCGTTGCCGAGCCCGCCGAGCATGAAATCGGCACCGACGCCGCCGTCCAGCCGGTCGTTGCCGTCAGTCCCGAACAGGGTGTCGTTGCCGAGGCCGCCGGTCACCGTCGCATCGGTGCCGGCGCCGAAGAAGACCTGGCCCTGGGGCGTGCTGCCGCCACTCGGGTCGAAGCCGAGATTGGCCGCGGTGAGGGTGCCGGCCGTGACGCCGAGCAGCTTCAGGACCGGCAGGAAATTGTCGCCGCCGCCGTTGCTGTCCCAGTCGACGACGGTATCGGCCCCGACCTGATGCAGCCGCAGGTAGCCGAGCGCGCCGAAGGGATTGCCGCCGTTGTAGCCGATGCTGTTGGACCCGGCGAGCAACTGCCGGAAATCGAGCTGGTCGCCCGAAGCGCCGGCGGTGAAATCCGTGACGACGACGGCGTTGCCGTCGTTGGAAGAGGTAATGGACCCCGGCAGGATGATCGTGTCGATGCCGCTGCCGGTGGTGACGACATTGGCGATGCCGACGGTGATGACGTCATCGCCGGCGCCGCCGGCAATGGTATTGCCCTGGCCCGAGGCGGTGATGGAATCATTGCCGATCCCGCCGTCGATGACGCCGAAGGCCGCACCGAAGATGGTGTCGTCGCCGTCGCCGCCGGACAGGGTATCGCTGCCGCTGGTGTCGAAGATCAGGTCGTTGCCGGATTGGCCCGCCAGCGAGTCATTGCCCTCGCCGCCGAAGATGTTGTCATCCCCGCCACCGCCCAGCAGCGTATCGTTGCCAATAAGGCCAGAGATGACATCATCGGCCGCATCGCCTGCGAGACTATCGTTACCGGCGGTCCCGACGATGACCATGCCTAGTTCCTTCACAAGGGCTTGCACTGGACCGAATTATAGTCTTGTCCGGTCAATAAATGGATAGTGCCACAGCGTCCATGTGAATCTGGCGGCCCCCGGCCGATGCCTTCAGACCCGCCGGCGGGCCTTCAGCGCCGCCGCCAGCGTACCCTCGTCCAGCACATCCAGCGCGCCGCCCATGGGCACGCCCTGCGCCAGCCGGGTCACCTGCACGCCGCTGGCGGCCAGCCGGTCCGAAAGGTAATGCGCCGTCGTCGCGCCATCGACCGTGGCGGGCAGCGCGAGGATCACCTCCTCCACCGCCCCGGCCTCGATCCGGGCCAGCAGCGGCTGCACCGCGAGATCCTCCGGCCCCACGCCGCCGAGGGCCGAGAGCGTCCCGCCGAGCACGTGGTACAGGCCGCGATGCGCATGCGCGCGCTCCAGCGCCCAAAGCTCCGACACGCCCTCGACCACGCAGATCAGCCCGTGGTCGCGCCGCGGGTCGGCGCAGATGCCGCAGGGATTCTGCGCCGAAAGGTTGCCGCAGACGCCGCAGGGCTGCACCGCATCGGCCGCGGCGCGCAGCGCATCGGCCAGCGGCAGCATCGCCTTCTCCGGCTGCATCAGCATCTTCAGCGCGGCCCGCCGGGCGCTGCGCCGGCCGAGGCCGGGCAGCCGCGACAGCAACCCGACCAGATGCTCGATCGGGTCCTCCGCCATGGGCGGCGTCAGAACGGCAGCTTGAAGCCGCCGGGCAGCCCGCCGGGGATGTTCAGGCCGGCGGTCGCCTTGCCCATCTCCTCGGCCATCATCGCCTCGACCTTGGCCTTGGCATCGGCATGGGCGGCGACCAGCAGGTCCTCCAGCACCTCGCGGTCGTCGGCGACCATCAGGCTGGGGTCGATGGTGACGCGCTTCAGGTCGCCCTTGCCCGAGAGCGTGATCTTCACCATCCCGCCGCCGGCGGCGCCATCCATGGTGGCGGCATCCAGCTTGGCCTGCATCTCGGCCATCTTGGACTGCATCTGCTGGGCCTGCTTCAGCATGTTGCCGAGGTTCTTCATCGGGGCTCCCTATCGGTCTTCATCGGGGGGTGGAACATCGTCGTAGTCGGCGGGTTCGCTCTCGTCCGAGATGGCGGCGGCATCCTCGGGCTCGGCCGGCGCCGCGGCGGGGCCGGCATCGGTCAGGCCATAGGCATCGGCGCCGGCATCGCGGACGGCTTCGATGGTGGTGCCGGGGAAGGCGGCCAGCACCGCCTGCACCAGCGGGTGGGAGGCGGCGAGGCCGCGGCGTTCGCTGTCCGCGGTGCGGCCCTGCTGCGCCAGGGTCGGCTCGCCCTCCGCGTTGCTCAGCGAGATGGTCCAGCGGCTGCCGGTCTGCTCCGCCAGCAGGGCGGAGAGCTCGGCCGCCAGGTCGCGTGGCGCGCCGGGGATGACCCGCAGCTCGATCCGTCCCGGCGTGACCTTCACCGGGTGCACGCTATGGAGCAGATGCGCATGCAGCATCGCGCGGCGGCCGGAGGCGAGGGCGACGACGTCGCGCCAATGCTGCGGTTGCGCCTGGCCGGCCACCGCATCCACCATGACGGCGCCGCCATTGGCCATGGCCCGCATCCCGCCACCGCCACCGCCGTTCGGCGCCGAACCCGGCGGCCGGGCGGCAGGCGTGGCGCTGCCGTCCAGCAGCCGCTTCACCAGGTCGCCCGGCGTCGGCAGCTCCGCCACATGCGCCAGGCGGATGAGGACCATCTCCGTCGCGGCCCGGCGGTCGGGCGATTCATTCACCTCGCCCAGGCCCTTCAGCAGCATCTGCCAGGCCCGGCCGAGCACCGGGACGGAAAGCTTCTCCGCCAGCGCCGCGCCGCGGGTCCGCTCGCCCTCGGTGAGGGAAGGGTCGTCCTTCAGGCTCGGCACGCTGCGCAGCCGGGTCAGGGTATGGGTCAGCTCCAGCAGGTCCTGCAGCACGACGGCCGGGTCGGCGCCACGCTCATGCGCGCGTTCCAGCAGGCCGAGCGCCGTCGCGGTATCGCCCGCCATGAGCGCTTCCATCAGCTCGAGCACCATCGCCCGGTCGGCGAGGCCGAGCATGTCCCGCACCGCCTCCGTGGTGACGGCATTGTCCGGCCCGCCGAGGGCGATCGCCTGGTCGAGCAGCGAGAGCCCGTCGCGGACCGAGCCATCGGCGGCGCGCGCCAGCATGGCCAGCGCCTCGGGCTCGATCGTCACCGCCTCCAGCCCGGCGATGCGGGTGAAATGCGCCCGCAGTTCCGCCTGCGGCACGCGCTTCAGGTGGAAGGTCTGGCAGCGGCTGAGGATGGTGGCCGGGACCTTGCGCAGCTCGGTCGTCGCCAGCATGAATTTCACCTGGGCCGGCGGCTCCTCCAGCGTCTTCAGCAGGGCGTTGAAGGCGGCCGTGGACATCATGTGGACCTCGTCCAGGATGATGACCTTGAAGCGGCCCTGGGCCGGGCGGTAGCGCAGCCGCTCGCGCAGCTCCCGCACGTCGTCGATGCCGTTGTTGGAGGCGGCGTCGAGCTCCTGCACATCCGGGTGGCGGTCGGCCAGGATCGCCAGGCATTCCGGGCAGACGCCGCAGGGCTCCGGCGTCGGGCCGCCGGTGCCGTCCGGGCCGATGCAGTTCAGGGCGCGGGCGATGATGCGGGCGGTGGTGGTCTTGCCGACGCCGCGGACGCCGGTGAGCATGAAGGCATGCGCCACCCGGTTCTGCGCGAAGGCATTGCGCAGGGTGCGAACCAGCGCGTCCTGGCCGATCAGCTCCTCGAAATTGCTCGGCCGGTACTTGCGGGCCAGCACCCGGTAGGGCGTGGCGGCGGGTACGGCGGCCACCGGCGGCGGTCCGGGCGGGGCGACAGCTTGTGGAGCAACCGGGGCCAGCGGCGGCGCATCGCCGAACAGGCCGGGGCCTTCGGGCGCCGGCGGCTCCGGCAGGGCTGCCTCATCGGGTGCGTCGTCGGGGCCGAAGAGGGTGGAGGACATCCGCGCGGCGGGATCCTGTGCAGATGGCCCGCCGGGCCGAAATGGGGTGGAAGGCCGGCAAGCGACCCGGGCGAGAACCCGTTACGGCTGCTTCCTTCCGGACCTGACCGGGTTGGCGGGGAGCCCGTCCACCACCGACCTTCCGAGGGCACCATATCATGGCTCGGGGGGCTTCGTACAACCCAGGCCGCGGAAAGCGCCCGGCGCGGCGAATTGCCGGGGTTTTGCCTTGGCCCCGGCCGGCCCGGTCCCGCATCCTGCCGCGGTGACAGGGAGAACGACCATGCCCCGCCTCGCATGCCGCAGCCTCGTCCTCGGTGCCCTGCTGGCCGGCCTGCCCGCGGCCGCACAGGAGCCGGCCAGACCTGAGCCAGCCAGGCCCAACCTGATATTGCGCCAGTCGGTCACCGGCATGCCGCGGGGCGAAACGCAGGAGGTGCAGGTGCTGACCGCCACCATCGCCCCCGGCCAGCAGACGGTTTTCCACACCCACCGCTTCCCGGTCACCGTGCTGATCCTGGAAGGCGCCTTCACCCTGGAACTGGAAGGCCAGCCGCCGGTGACGGTGCGCGCCGGGCAATCCCTGGTGGAGCCGCCGCAGGTCCGCATGACCGGCTACAACCGCAGCCCGACCGAGACCCTGCGGCTGGTGATCTTCTATGTCGCGGACCCGGGAACGCCCTTCCTTGACCCCATCCACTGATCCATAAAATCAGTAAACGTTTCAGACGACGCCGAGCTTAGGAAATTACCGCCATACAAAGGCGCCGATCTGCTTCGACCCATAATTTTAGCTGTTTGCGCTCCGTCCGACACTCCAGTGCCTTAACCTCAATTGTGAGAATAGCAGGCGCTTCCTTGGGTGGTGGCGGTAGGGTGGTAAAGCCGCCATGAAGTCCACCAGTTGCGAATGCGAACGTCACTACATCGTTGTATATCATTTGCTCGTTGAGCCGTTTTTCGTTGAATCCAGCGACAAGCGCATACCGATGCTCCCCTTTCTGCAAAGTGCTGAGGGGTGTAAGGATGGTGTAGATGCTATTTTTTGGGGTCGGATGCACATCTACTAGACTGACTATGCATTCTGATAAAAACCCATTTCCACTGTTCTTAATTCGAACATAGACTTCAAATCTCGCGTTTCCCGCCGGGAACACCGTACGTCGCTCAAACGGCTCCAGGCGCTCATATTCGATACTTATGGCTTGGTGGCTCGTATTGGCACTGACTCTGTCGAGGGGGCCACTAGCGTTGGTGAGAGAATATTGCAGATCCTCTGCACGTCTATACTGATCTTTAAATGCCAGAAAGCACGCGGTTACAAATGTCAGCGCGATGCCCCAGGCATATATGAACCACGATAAAGACGTTCCGGCGTTGTGCTCGTAAATCCCTACTCCCGCCATTAGCAGCGTACCGGTCAAAAGGGTGGTCCAGTGACGCAGGATGGCGGTAACGAATTCGCAGAACGCTTTCCAGGTGTGCATTCGACCCGCCTAATCGTCCATCTTCCTTGTGCGTGAAGACGGTCGGCCAGATCAAGACGATGGCCGCTGCTAGATGCATGCGTAATTGCATGGAACCTGCCGCGAAGACGCCGCCGGGAGTTGGCTATCCCGCAGGGCGGGCAAGCGCGCCCCGGTTGCCGCTGCCGCCCCCGCATGGCACGGTCCACCGCGATGCTCTCAATCCCCGCCAGCCGCCCGAATGCCTATTCCGGCAGCCCCCTCGACCGCGCCGCCAACCGCCGCGAGGACCTCGCCTTCATCGAAGCCGCCCTGGCCGACCCGGAGACCTTGTTCGCCCCGGTCTGGCGCAGCCGCAGCCTGATGCGGGGAGTGGCGGAGGGCGCCCCCGAAGCCGTGCTGCTGACCGGCGCCGCGGCGGAAGCCGTCCGCATGTCGGGCGGCCCATCCGGCGGACCCTGGGGCTTCCTCGGGCTGTGGGAAGGCCGCCCGGTCTTCGCGGTGGATTGCTCCGAGGCCGCCGATCCGCTGCCGCTGCTGCCGGAGGGGATGGGCGCCTTCACCGACCTCCGCGCCGTCGCCGGCCTGCTGCCGCCGGGGGAGGCCAGCGTCCTCGCCCATGCCCGCGGGCTGATGCACTGGCGGACCAAGCACCGCTTCTGCGGCGTCTGCGGCGCCCCCTGCGAGCCGCGCTCGGCCGGCCACGCCATGGCCTGCACCGCCTGCAAGGCGCAGCACTTCCCCCGCACCGACCCGGCCGTGATCATGCTGGTGGTGCGCGGCGACAGCGTGCTGCTCGGCCATTCCACCCGCTTCCCCAACACCGTCATGTACTCGACCCTCGCCGGCTTCGTGGAACCCGGCGAGACGCTGGAGGAGGCGGTCCGCCGCGAGGTGAAGGAGGAAGCCGGGATCGACGTGGGCGAGGTGGTCTACCATTCCTCCCAGCCCTGGCCCTTCCCCTCCTCCATCATGCTCGGCTTCTACGGGGAGGCCCTGTCGGAGGAGATCACCATCGACCCGGAGGAGCTGCGCGACGCCCGCTGGTTCACCCGGGCCGAGATGCAGAACCCCGAGGCGCATGGCTTCGCCCTGCCCCGCGGCGACAGCATCGCCCGGCGGCTGATCGAAGACTGGCTCGCGCAAGGATGAGATCCCTGCTGCTGCTGGCCCTGCTGCCGCTCGCCGGCTGCGGCTTCTTCGGCCCCCGCACCGCCGCGACCGAGGAGCCGCTGACCCCGGAGCAGCGGGAATGCCGGGCCGAGGCCCAGACCTCCCCCGGCATGAAGGCGCTGGACCGGCAGCGGATGCCGATGAACAGCTACAACGAGGACCGGCTCAACCGGGAGGAGCGGGTGGTGCTCAACCGCGCCTACCTGGATTGCCTGCGTGCCCGCGGGCTGGCGCTGCCCGGCGGGGTGCAGACGGTGCAACCCCGCTAGACCGTGAACGCCTTCTCGCGATTTCGCGCGAGCGGGCGTGCAGCCGGGCGCAACCCCGGTCTATACTGCGGCGCACCATGAGGATGACGCCGGTGATGAACGCGTCTTCGGTCCTGGCCGTGGTCGGCATGCGGTCGGAAGCGGCCCTGCTGCCCCGTGGCATGCGGGTGATCGTCAGCGGCGGCGACCCGGCGCGGTTGCGCGCCCTGTTGCGGGACGTACCGCCGGGCGTGACCGGCGTGCTCAGCTTCGGCATCGCCGGCGGGCTCGACCCGGCCCTGATCACCGGGGACCTGGTGGTGGCGACGCGCGTGCGTGGCCCGGGCGGCGCCTATGCCGCCGACCCGGTCTGGTCGGCGCTGCTGGCGCGGCGCTGCGGCGCGCGGCTCGGCATGGTGGCCGGGGCCAGCGCCGTCGTCGGGGAACCGGCCGGCAAGCGCCTGCTGCGGGCCGCGACCGGGGCGCTGGTGGTCGATCTCGAAACCGAGGCGGCGGCGGCCTTCGCCACCTCGCTCCGGCTGCCCTTCGCCGCGCTGCGGGCGGTCGCGGATACCGCCGAGGAAGTGCTGCCGAAATCCGCCGCCGTGGGCCTGACCGCGGATGGCCGCCCGGCCGCCGGCCGCGTGGCCATGGCGCTGCTGCGCCAGCCGCGGGAACTGCCGGCGCTGCTGGTGGTGGCGCGGCGGGCCAAGGCGGCGCTGGAAGCCCTCGGCGGCGCCGTCCAGCGGGCCGGGCCGGGCTTCCTGCCGGCGATCTAGCCGCCTTTCTGCAGGTTCCAGAAGCTGGCGAAGCCCGGTGGCATCACGGTCCCCGGCGAAACCGAGGGTCACCCGGGCAGAATAAGGCCGCCCCCGCAAGACTTCAGGCCGGGCGGAACGCCCCGTCCGGCCCGAGCACCACCAGCCGCCCCGTCGCCACGCCGAAATGCCCGCCGTGCAGGCTGAGCCGGCCTTCGGCCACGGCCTCGGCCACCCAGGGGAAGGTCATCAGGTTGCGCAGCGTGATCCGCACCGCCTCATGTTCCCCGGCCTCCTGCTGGTCCACCGGGTCGCAGCGCAGCGCCGTCTCCCGCGCCGCCTTGGCGATGCTCATCCAGCCGACGACGAAGTCCTGCGCCTCGGGCGGGGCACCCCGCAGCAATGCCTGGACGCCGCCGCAGAGCGCATGGCCCAGCACCACCACCTTCTCCACCCGCAGCACCCGCACCGCGAATTCCAGGCAGGCGCTGGTGCCGTGGAAGGCGGCGTCCGGCATGTAGGGCGGCACCAGGTTGGCCACGTTCCGCACCACGAAAAGCTCCCCCGGCGCGGCGGAGAAGATCATCTGCGGGTCCACCCGGCTGTCGGAACAGGCGATGACCATGGTCTTCGGGCTCTGCCCGAGCGCGGCCAGCGCCTCGAACCGCGCCTTCTCGCGCGGCCAGGTGTCTTCGCGGAAGCGGCGGTAGCCGGCGATCAGGTCGTCCATGGCCATGCCCTCAGTGCCGGAAATGCCGCATACCGGTGAAGACCATGGCGAGTCCAGCGGCATCCGCGGCGGCGATCACCTCCGCATCCCGCATCGACCCGCCGGGCTGGATCACCGCCGTCGCACCCGCCGCCGCCGCCGTCTCCAGCCCATCGGCGAAGGGGAAGAAGGCATCCGAGGCGACGACGCTGCCCTTGGCCAGGGGCTCCGGCAGGCCGGCCGCCTTGGCCGCGGCCTCCGACTTCCAGGCGGCGATCCGGCTGCTCTCGACCCGGTTCATCTGCCCGGCGCCAATCCCGACCGTCGCCAGGTCCTTGGCATAGACGATGGCATTCGACTTCACGTGCTTGCAGACCCGGAAGGCGAAGATCAGGTCCGCCATCTCCTGCGCGGTCGGCGCCCGCTTCGTCGCCACCTTCAGCGTCGCGGGGTCGATCCGCCCGGCATCGCGCGACTGCGCCAGGAAGCCGCCGGCGACGCTGCGGAAGGTCAGCCCCGGCGCCGCCGGGTCCGGCATGCCGCCGGTCAGCAGCAGGCGCAGGTTCTTCTTGCGGGCGAAGATCGCCTTCGCCTCCTCATCCGCATCGGGGGCGACGACGACCTCGGTGAAGATCGCGGTGATCCGCCGCGCCGCTTCCGCATCCAGCACCCGGTTCGCCGCGACGATGCCGCCGAAGGCCGAGACCGGGTCGCACAGCAGCGCCCGGTCCCAGGCCCCGGCCAGGTCGTCCCCGATGGCGATGCCGCAGGGATTGGCGTGCTTGACGATGACGATGGCGGGCGCGTCGAATTCGGCGCAGGCCTCCACCGCCGCATCGGTGTCGTTCAGGTTGTTATAGGACAGCTCCTTGCCCTGCACCTGGGTCGCGGTGGCGATGCCGCGCCGGGCCGTGCCATCCAGGTAGAAGCCGGCCTGCTGGTGCGGGTTCTCGCCGTAGCGCAGGGTCTGCTTCAGGATGCCGGCGAAGGCGAGGCGCGGCGGGAAGGCCTCGCCCTGCTGCCCGGCGAACCAGCCGGCGATCGCCGCATCATAGGCGGCGGTCCGGGCATAGGCGGCGGCGGCGCAGCGGCGGCGGAGCGCCAGGCTGGTGCCGCCCTGGGCCTCGACCTCGGCCACCACCTCGGCGAGTTGCGACGGCTCGGTCAGCACCACCACATGGGCGTGGTTCTTGGCGGCGCTGCGGATCATCGCCGGGCCGCCGATGTCGATATTCTCGATGCAGTCGTCGAAGGACGCACCCTTGGCCACCGTCGCCTCGAAGGGATAGAGGTTGACCACCACCAGGTCGATCGGGGCGATGCCATGCTCGGCCATCTGCGCCCGGTGCTCCTCCAGGTCCCGCCGGCCGAGCAGCCCGCCATGGACCTGCGGCACCAGGGTCTTCACCCGCCCGTCGAGGATTTCCGGGAAGCCGGTATGCTCGCTGACGTCCTTCACCGGCACCCCGGCGTCGCGCAGCGCCTTCGCGGTGCCGCCGGTCGAGAGGATCTCGGCCCCCTGCCCGGCCAGGAAGCGGCCGAACTCGACCAGCCCGGTCTTGTCCGAGACGGAGAGCAGGGCGCGGCGGATGGGGAGGATGTCGGTCATGGGGGGAACTCCGCGTATTGGGCGCGGCATAGCCCCCGGGGCTGCCCGCGTCCATGCGGCGGCGGCGGTCTTAGCCGGACGGTAACCTCGGCGCCGCAGGATGGGGGGCCAAGCCATGGGGTCCGAGTATGCGTATCCGCACCACAGTCCTGCTCGCCTTCATCGCCATCGCCCTGCCGGGGCTGACGGTCGCCACCTGGCAGGTGGGGCTGGCCTGGCAGGCGATGCGGATGGCGGACCGCACCATCCTGAAGACCCGGGCCATCGCCGACCAGCAGCGGGCGCAGACGGCCCTGGTCAGCCAGGTCGCCCTTCTGCTGCTGAACTACGATGCGCCGGTGCCGGATCTCGCCGCCCTGCAGCGCAATGCGGAAGGCGTGGCGGCGCAGTTCCGGCAGGCCGCGGCCAGTGCCGCGGCGGTCGGCCAGCAGGATGCCGTCTTCGAGGAGGCGATCCCGGCGCTGGCGGCGCTGGGCCAGCGGCTGGCCGCGGCGGCATCGCTGCCCCCGGCACAGCGCGACCCCGCCCTCTACAACGAGGTCGGCCGGGTCCGCGGCGCCATGGCGGACCGCATCGCCGAAGCCGGCGACCGCATCGGGCGCGACCTGGCGGGGGAAGCGCCGGCGGTGGCCGCCGCCGTCGCCGTGGCGAGCCAGCTGATGAGCCTGCGGGACGTGATCGGCCGGCGCAGCGTGGTGATGACCGGCTGGCTGGCCGGCAACCCGGTGACGGCGCCACAGCATGCCTTGGCCCTGGTGCTGACCGGGCAGATCGGCCAGAGCTGGCAGGAGGCCGAAAGGCTGATCGGCGGGCTGGGGGAGCCGGCGCTGCGCCAGGGGCTGGAGGCGCAGCGGACCTCCCTGCGCAATGAGGCGGAACGACGCTGGCGCGCCATCATCGATGCCGCCGGCGCCCGCGCCGACTGGCCGGAAAGCCTGGCCAGCTACCGCGCCTTCAATGTCCCCGCCCAGAATCAGGTGGTCGCGCTGCGGGATACGGCGCTGGAGGTGGCGCTGGCGCGCAGCCTCGCCGGCCGCGACACGGCGCTCTGGGCCCTCGGCGTCAGCCTGGTGGCGGTGCTGGCTACCCTGGCAGTCGCCGGAGCGGCGCTGGCCCTGCTGCTGCGCCGGGTGGTGCGGCCGCTGCGGGCACTGACGGACTGCGTCGGCCGCGTCGCCGGCGGCGAATTGACGCTGGCGGTCCCGGGCCGCGATCGCCGGGACGAGTTGGGCGACATGGCCGCGGCGGTGGAGGCGCTGCGGGCCGGCGCGACCGAAAGGCTGGCCCTCGAGGCCGCCCAGAAGGCCGAGCAGAAGGTGCAGATGGCCCGCTCCATCACCGTCGATGCGCTGCTGCGCGGCTTCGAGGCGGATTCCGCCGGCGTCCTCGGCGCGGTGGCCAGCGCCTCCAGCGAATTGGATGCGACGGCGGCGGGCATGGCGGCGACCGCGCGGGACGGCAGCGCCCGGGCCGATGCGGTCGCCCATGCGGCGGCGGAGGCCAGCCGCAACGTCGAAAGCGTCGCCTCCGCGACGGAGGAGCTCTCGGCCAGCATCGCCGAGGTGGTCCGCCAGGTGGAAGCCGCCGCCGGCGCCGCGCGGGAGGCGACGAGCGCCGCCGAGGCGACCGGCAGCACCGTGCGCGGCCTCTCGGAAGCCGCCAGCCGGATCGGCGACGTGGTGAAGCTCATCAGCGACATCGCCGGCCAGGCCAACCTGCTGGCGCTGAACGCGACGATCGAGGCGGCGCGGGCCGGGGAGGCCGGCAAGGGCTTCGCCGTGGTCGCCAGCGAGGTGAAGGCCCTGGCGGCGCAGACGGCGCGGGCCACCGGCGAGATCGGCGCCCAGATCAGCGCCATGCAGGCCGAGACCAGCCGCACCGTGGAGGTGGTCGGCGCCATCGGCCGGATCATCGGCACGGTGAATGCGACCACCGCCCAGGTGGCGGAAACCGCGGCGCAGCAGGCGGCGGCGACCCAGGAAATCGGCCGCGCCATCGCCGAGGCCGCGGCCAGCACCACCGAGTCCGCCCAGCACGCGAGCGGCATGAGCGAGGATGCCGGCCGCACCGGCACCGCGGCCGGGGAAGTCCGCGCCGCCTCCACCGCCCTGTCGGCGCAATCGGAGGCGCTGCGGGCGCGGGTGGACGGATTCCTCGCCTCGATCCGGGCCGCCTGAGGCCGGCCTCAGCGCGGGCGGGCGACCGGCGGCAGCGAGCCGGGCGGGAGCCCTGTCTGGGCCGGGGGCGCATAGGCGGGCGGTGGCGGCGCGGCAGGCTCGCCGCCGCCGAAACGCATCAGCACGCTCCGCAGCGGGTCGGCGCCCGGGTTGTTCACCTGCATCGCCAGCACGATCTGCCGTGGCCCGGCTTCCTGCCCGTAATAGGCGCGGTTCCAGCCGCTGCGGGCCGTCAGCAGCGACCCCTCCAGCGCCACGCCGGCGAACAGCCCGCGGGCCCGGGCGATGGCGACGATATCCGCCCCCGCCGCCGAGGTGGTGGCGCCGGCGATCCCGGCCCCGATCGTCGCCACCGAGAGCGAGGCATCGGCGCCGAATTTGAACTGGCTGTCCATCAGCGCACTGAGCGCGGCGTCGTTCATGATCAGCATCAGGATCTGCATGTCCTGCATGCCGATCTGCAGGCCCAGGCTGGCCGAGGCGAGGCCGTAGAAGGCCGGCGCCGACCAGGACCCGGCCGCATCCCGGCCCAGCATGACGCAGCCGCCGCCCTGGCCGCCGAGGATGAAGCCGGCGCGGAAGATCTGCGGGCAGACGACCACCGCCCGGGCGCGGCGCAGCATCCGCCGGCCATCCTCCACCGCCTGGGCATCGCCCTCGGTCAGCATCTCCTGCACCGAGAGGGTGGCGCGATCGACCAGCGCCTGCGGCTCCTCCCGTTCCTGGGCGAAAGCCGGCGTGGCGAGCAGCAGCAGCCCCAGCAGGGCGTGGCGCAGCCTCACCGGAGCGGCGGCAGGGTGGAGCGCTGCACGCCCCCGGCGGCCGGGCCCCCGGTTACCGGACCGCCAGTGACCGGCCCACTTCCCAGCGCGACGCCCGGCGCCTGGTTCGGCATCGGCGGCGGGGCCGCAGCCGCGGCCGTCCCGGCGCCATAGCGCATCAGGGCGGCACGCAGCGGGTCCGCCCCCGGATTATGCGCCTGCATCGCCACCACGATCTGCCGCGGCCCGACTTCCTGCCGGTAATAGCCCCGGTTCCACTCGCTGCGGGAGGAGATGAGCGAGCCTTCCAGGGTCAGCCCGGCATAAAGCCCGCGCGCCCGGGCGAAGGCGACGATATCGGCCCCGACGGCCGCGGTGGTGGAAGCCTCGACCGAGCCGCCGAAGGTGGCGAAGGCGAGCGAGGCATCGGCGCCGAGCTTGAGCTGGCTGTCGAGCAGGGCGTTCAGCGCCTTGTCGTTCATCACCAGCATCAGGATCTGCAGGTCCTGGATGCCCGCCTGCAGGCCGAAGCTGCCGCTGCCGAGCGAATAGAAGGCCGGCGAGGACCAGGACCCGGCGGCATCCCGCCCGACCATGACGCAGCCGCCGCCTTCGCCGCCGAAGAAGAAGCCGGCGCGGAAGATGCGCGGGCAGACCATGACGGCCCGCGCCCGGCGCAGCAGGTCGGCCGCCTTCAGGCGGTCATGCCCCTCGCCCAAAATCTCCTGCACGGAGAGGGTGGCGCGGTCCACCAGCGTCTGTTCCTCGCCGCCTTGCGGCGTCCCGGCGCAACCGGCCAGCGACCCCAGCAGCAAGCCCAACATCATCAGATGGCGCATCAAGCCCCCCCGCCAACCCCGTGAATTGGCGGGACACTAACCGCTGCGGTTCGGCCTGTCCAAATTCTTGCCCGATCATTCCCAATCGGGTGCGTTCCAGGGTTCCTCGTTCACCGCGGCCACCCGCCAGTCGCCGGCGACCCGTTCCAGCCGCGTCACGCCCAGGTTGCGGATGGAAAAGGCCAGCGCCTGGTGCCCGGTCAGCCCCAGCGCATGCGCCAGCGCGGCACGGATCGAGCCGCCATGGGCGACGATCACGATATCCTCACCGGCATGCGCCGCCGCCAGCCGGTCCAGCACCGCGCCGACGCGGGCCTGCACCGTGGCGAAGCTCTCGCCGCCCGGCGGCTCCTCCTCCGCCGCATGCGGCCAGAAGGGATGCGCGGGATGGCGCAGCATCCCGGCCAGCGCGTCATGCGCGATGCCCTGCCACTCGCCGAGGTGCTGTTCCGCCAGATCCGGCTCGGTCGCCAGCGGCTGCTCGGGATAGCCGGCGGCGAAGATGGCGGCGGCCGTCGCCTTGGTGCGGGCGAGGTTGGAGGTCACCCAGGTCGCCGGCCGCGGCAGCCGCGCCGCCAGCCAGCGGAACAGCGCGGCATCCTGCTTCAGCGCGAGGTCACACAGCGGGACATCCATGGCGCCGTAGAAGACGGTACGGGCCTTCGGCTCGACCAGGGCATGGCGGATCAGGTGGAGGCGGGTTTCGGGCATGGCGGGAGGATTAGCCCGGACCCGGCTATTCCCCAATGCTCAACAAGGCACCCCTGACCCGCGCGCTTTCGAACTGCCGCATGAAGACCCAGGCCATCGCCGCCATCCAGCCCGCATCCAGCGCGAAGGCCGCGGCCAGATGGCCCCAGGCGATGGTCCCGTCCAGCAGCGCCGCGCGCATGCCCTCGAAGACATGCGCCGCCGGCAGGGCCAGGGCCACCGGCTGCAGCCAGCCCGGCAGCACGCCGACGGGATAGAAGACCGCGGAGATCGGCGTCAGTCCGAACAGGATGGACCAGGCCAGCGCCTCGGCCCCCGCGCCATGCCGCAGGATCAGCGCGGTGACGCCGAGCGCCACCGCCCAGCCCATCACCAGCAGCGCCACGAAAAAGGCGACCACCACCGGCCCCAGGGCGAACAGCCCGAAGGCGTACAGCAGATATGCCAGCAGCACCGCCGGCAGCACGCCGACCACCACGCGGATGACGCTCATCCCCATCAGCGCCAGCACCAGCTCCCGCGGCCGCAGCGGGCTGACGAAGACATGGCCGAGGTTGCGCGACCAGATCTCCTCGAGGAAGGACAGCGAGAAGCCCATCTGGCTGCGCAGCGCCACCTCCCAGAGCAGCACGCCGCCCAGCAGCGTCCCCGCCGCCAGCGCTGCGCTATTGCCCTGCAGCCCGATCAGGTAGCGGGTGGTGAAGCCCCAGACGACCATCTGCAGCACCGGCCAGTACATCAGCTCCAGCACCCGCGGCCAGGACCGGCGGTAGAGCGCGAGGTGGCGGTAGATCATGCCCCAGATGCGGCGCAGCGCGGCGCGGTTCATAGCGCAGGCTCCTTCGCCCGGCCGCGGGCGATGTCGAGGAAGACCTGCTCCAGGTCGCCCCGGCCGTACTTCTCCAGCAGCCCGGCCGGGCTGCCCGCATCCACCATCCGCCCCTGCTTCAGCATCAGCACATGGCCGCAGAGCCGCTCGACCTCCGCCATATTGTGGCTGGCGAGCAGGATGGAGCAGCCGGTCTCCGCCCGGTAGCGTTCCAGCCAGGACCGCACCCAATCCCCGGTATCGGGGTCGAGGCTGGCGGTCGGCTCGTCCAGCAGCAGCAGCTCCGGCCGGTTCACCAGCGACTTGGCCAGGGCGACGCGGGTCTTCTGCCCGGCGGAAAGCTGGCCGGCCGGGCGGTCCAGCAGATCCGTCAACTGCAGCTGCTCGGCCAGCTCGGCGATGCGCCGCCCGGCCTGCGGCACGTCATACAGATGGGCATAGACCCGCAGGTTCTCCGCCACGCTCAACCGCGCCGGCAGGGCGATATAGGGGGAGGAGAAGTTCATCCGCGCCAGGGCGCTGAAGCGGTCCCGCGCCATGTCGTGGCCCAGCACGGTGATCCGCCCGCCGGACGGCACCAGCAGGCCGAGCAGCATGGCGATGGTCGTGGTCTTGCCGGCGCCATTGCCGCCCAGCAGGCCCCAGGTAGCACCGCGCGGCATGCGGAAGCTGAGGCTGTCGACGGCAGCGGGCGCGTCCGGGGCATAGCGCTTGGTCAGCGCCTCGGCGTGGATGGCGGGGTTTTCCATGTGCCCGCCATATGAGTCAGCCTCGCCGTTTTGTCAGCCCCGGTGGTCATCCCCTGGGGCGCAGCAGCCGCCCCTCGAACAGCGTGATCCCGGCCTCCCAGCCCCAGCCGATCGCCGCCGCGCGATCCGCCGCCATCAGCACCAAGCTGCCGCGGTCCGCTGGCAGGGCCTCCAGCATCGCGGGCAAGGCCGGCGACCAGCGCAACCGGATCAGGTCGGTCGCCAGCGCCTCGGCCGGCAGGGCGGGCAGCAGCCCGGCGCTGGCGATATCGAGGGCGACCCGCCAGCCGCGCGCCCGGCAGAAGTCCCGGGCGAAGCGGAAGCCCTCCGGGTCCGCCAGGGCATCCTCGGCACTCAGGCCGAGCGTCATCCGCGCCCGCCCCTCCGGCCCCAGCGCGGCATCGAGGCGGAGGAATTCGGGCGTCGCGATGGTATCCAGCGTCAGCCGCAGCCCGGCCCGGCCGAGCCGCCGCGCCTCCTCCGGCCGGCCCAGCTCGGTCAGCAGGCGGCGGTCCACCAGCCGGCGCAGGCGGCGGAACAGCGCCGGGGACAGCGCCGGGTCGGCCCCCGGCAGCAGCGCGCCGCAGAGCTCGGGCCAGCCGAGCTGCCATTCCTCCCAGGCGACCTCCGGCCCGGCATCGCCCGGCGCCAGCCTGCAGACCGGGCGGCGGACCAGGAAGCGGGCCAGGCTGGCATTGCCCAGGCCCCGCTCCATCGCCGCGAGATCGGTGACCGACAGCGGCAGCGCCTCGGCCGGGGGCTCCGCCCCGGGCGCCGCCCCGCCTGCCCCCGGGGCGGCCTCGGCCACGGCGGGGGTGGGGACGAGGCTTTCCTCCACCGCCGCCAGCAGCGCCGCCGCTTCCTCCGGCAGGCGGCGGCGGATGAAGGGCAGCCGCTCCTCGGCGGCGAACAGGATGGCGAGCTGTTCCTCCGCGGTGCGGAGGTGGCGGCCCTCGGGCGGGGCGACGGCGAGGATGTCGCCATTCGGCAACTCGAAGACCCGCGCCCGGGTCGGCCGCAACAGCGGCTCCAGCGCTTCCCGCACCAGACGCTGGTGGTGGCCGCGCTTCAGGCCGGCGGCCATGCTGCCGAGGCGCAGGTGCAGCACGTCCCGCACCAGCCCGGCCGCCACCGCGTCCCGGACGAAATGCGCCAGCGCCAGCGCATCCGAGGCCGGGACGCCGCCGGGGCCGCGCGTCGGGCCGAAGGGCTTCAGCGTGCCGGACGTCATCCGCCCGCCTCCACCGCCGGCCCGGTCGCCGCCACCCCCAGATGCGCGGCGAAGGCCAGCGCCGCCGCGCCGTCGCAGCCGGTCAGCAGCAGCCGCCCGGCCGGCATCTCCCGCAGGGCGGCGAGCGGGGCGCGATCCTCCAGCGCCGGGGACCAGCGCAGCAGCAGCAGGTCGGCCGGCAGGCCGGCGGGGCGGACCAGGGCCAGCGCCGCGGCATCCAGCCCTTCCAGCGCCAGGCCCCAGCCGCGCGCCGCCATCGCCCGGTGACGCTCGGCCAGGGCCGGGTCGGCCGCGGCGGCCAGCGGCAGCACGCCGAACAGCCCGGGCACCACGCTGGGCGGCGGCAGGCCGCGCCGGGGCAGCGGCAGCAGGCGCCAGCCCGGCATGTCCCGCGCCCAGACCGCCAGCGCCGGCAGCAGCCGCGCCGCCAGCCGGTCCGCGGCATGGACGAGCAGATCCACGTCCTCGGCCAGCGGGCCCAGCTCGGCGGCCAGCGCCGGTCGGGACAGCCGCAGGCGGCGGCCGCGTGCCGGCACCGCCGCGCCGGGGCGGATGATGCCGCGATGCCGCAGGATACGGTCCGCCGGCAGCGCATCCAGCCGGGGCTCCAGCCCTTCCAGCCCCTGGGAGGGGGGCGGCGCCACCGCCTCAGGCGCGGCGACCTGGGTGGTGGCGGCCCAGCCCAGTAGCGCGCCGGAATCCCGCGGCAGCAGGAACAGCTCCGGCGGCGGGGCATCGGCGGCCAGGGCGGTGAGCGCCGCCGCCGCCCGCCGTCCCGCGCCCGCCATGGCGCCCAGCAGCAGCATCTCCCCGGAGGTGGTGTCGAAGACGGCGCCGCCGCCGACCTCGGCCGCATCCTGCAGGATGGCCCGGGCCAGCCGGCGGCGGGCGGGCGGCCCGGCCAGCCGCCCCTGCGGCTGCAGCCGCAGCGCCACCCGTCCGGCGGCGCCGGGCAGGGCCTGGCGGACGATGGGCAGCAGCGCCGGCGGCGCCGGTGGCTTGGGGGCCGGTGGTTTGGGGTTGGTCACGATCATGCGCTGTCCTGGCGCGGTGCGGGGCGGCAAATCATCCGCTAAAGTCGCGCCGGATGTTGAACGAACAGCTAACCCCACACCGATGCCGGCAGCCGTGGGCATGAGGCCGCATCCGGGCCAGCTCGCCCCCGGCGCCCTGCCGCCCGGCTGGCGGATCTATGCCATCGGCGATGTCCATGGCTGCATCGACCAGCTCACGGCGCTGCATGCGCTGATCGCGGAGGATGCCGCCCGCGCGCCGGCGGCCCGCACCACGCTCATCCACCTCGGCGACTACGTGGACCGCGGGCCGGACAGTGCCGCAGTGCTGCGGACCCTGCTCGAGTCCACCCCCCTGGTGGGGCCCCTGGCGGGCGCCGAAAGCGTCACCCTGCTGGGCAACCACGAGGTGATGCTGCTGGATGCCTGCGACCCGCAGTCGCACCCCGGCGCCCTGCCCTTCTGGCTGGACAACGGCGGCGCCGAGACGCTCGCCAGCTACGGCGCCGACCCGGCCGACCCCGCCGCCTGCAGCGCCGTGCCGGAGGAGCACCTGGAGCTGCTGCGCCACTGCCCGCTGCACTACGAGGCCGGCGACTACCTGTTCGTCCATGCCGGGGTGCGGCCGGGCATCCCGAACGACCGGCAGGACCCCTTCGACCTGCTCTGGATCCGCGAGCCTTTCCTGTCCTTCGAGGGCGACCTGCCGCAGGTGGTGGTGCATGGCCATACCCCGGCGGAGGTCCCGGCGGTGCGGCCGCACCGCATCGGAATCGACACCGGCGCTTGCTTCGGCGGGGCGCTGACCTGCCTCGTGCTGGAGGGTCACCGGCTCCGCTTCCTCACGGCCTGAGCCGGCAAAATCGGGTCGGATGCGAGACATTCCCGCCGGGGGATGAGAATCCCCGACACGCGCCTTGCGCCTATGCCCTGGCTTGCGCTACCGCAGTGCGATGCACGGCCCTGCGCCAGATCTCCGCCCAGCCCAATCCAGCGCGATTCCAGCCGACCTGCTGGATGCTGTCCGGCAATTGAAGCGTGGCACCGTCCTCGTCGTCGGCGATGCCATGCTCGACCGCTATGTCTATGGCCGGGTCGAGCGCATCAGCCCCGAGGCCCCGGTGCCCGTCCTGGCGGTGGAGCGCGAGGTGGCGCTGCCCGGCGGCGCCGGCAACGTGGTCCGCAACCTGACGGCGCTCGGCGCCGCGGTCGCCTTCGTCTCCATCGTGGGCGACGACCAGGCCGGCAGCGACCTGACCGGGCTGATCGGCGGCCAGCCGGGCGTCGAGCCCTGGCTGCTGGTCCAGGGCGGCCGGGCGACCACGACCAAGACCCGTTTCGTCGCCAGCGGCCAGCAGTTGCTGCGGGCGGACCATGAGCAGGCGGTGCCCATCCATCCCCGGCTGGCGGACCGGCTGGTGCGGATCGCCGCCGATGCGGTGGCGGCCACCACGGTGATGGTGCTGTCCGACTACCGCAAGGGCGTGCTCGCCGGGGATACCGCGGCCAAGCTGATCGCCGCCGCCCGCACCGCCGGGCGCCGCGTGGTGGTGGACCCGCGCGGCGGCGACCCCGCCCGCTTCGCCGGCGCCGACCTCATCATGCCCGATTGCGCCGAGCTGGCCCTGTCCACCGGCCTGCCCTGCGACACCGATGCGGAAATCGCCGCCGCCGCCCATGCCCTCCGCGCCGCGCATGGCTTCGGCGCCGTCCTGGTCCTCCGTGGGGAAGCCGGGGTCACGCTGGTCAATGCCGACGATGCGGCCGATGCCGCCCGGCACCTGCCCGCCGACGTGGCCGAGATGATCGACCCGGCCGGGGCCGGCGATGCCGTCATCGCGGTCGCCGCCGCCGGGCTGGCGGTGGGGCTGACCCTGCCCGTGGTGGCCCGGCTCGGCGCGCTGGCGGCCGGCATCGCCATGGGCAAGTCCGGCATCGGCGTGGTGCGGGAAGACGAATTCGTCGAGGTGCTGACCCCCGGCCGGCTGGCGGCGCGCAAGCTCGCCTCCCGCGGGCAGGGCGCGGAACGGGTGGAAGGCTGGCGCCGGGCCGGGCACCGCGTCGGCTTCCTCGCCGCCACCACCGCGGCCGGCGACCCGGAGGTCGTGCAGCGCGCGCGCGGCTGGTGCGACCGGCTGGTGATCGGCGTGGCGGATGGCGACGAGACGGCGCAGGAGTTGGCCGAGCATCCCGCGATCGACCTGGTGATCCGCTACGGCACGGAAACGGCGGTGGACCTGATCCGCCTGCTGCGGCCGGACGTGCTGGTGCAGGACCCGGGCCGCGCGCCGGAAACGGTGGCAGGCGGCGACATCATGCAGGAATGGGGCGGCACCGTGCGCCGCGCCGTGCCGGACCCCGATCGCGGCTTCTGACCACCGGTATTTGCGCAACTGACGCCAGGGTTGTGCAGGGCAGGGTCGCGCGTTACAGCCCTGGACGAACGCAGCGCTATGGGGGGGGACCATGTCCGCATTCGTCCGGGGCACCATGACGGCCCTTCTGATCGCCGCGCTGGGTGGCACCCAGGCCCTGGCCCAGCCCCGCGCCACGGCCCAGCCCACGCCGCCGCCCATGCCCTCCGCGCCGCAGCCCTGCGCCGCGCGG
>NZ_CEEDBP010000025.1:6514-96691 GCF_979252845.1 Belnapia sp. AC561 | reverse complement strand
CGCCCACCCCGACGGTGCGCGGCCGCACCCGGTCGCGGCCGGACAGCGCCCCCAGCGGATTGCCGAAATCCGCCCCGGTCCCCAGCCGCCCCCAGCCGAGGCCCAGCGTCATGTCGAGGTCCCAGACCCGCTTGGAGGCGACCAGGTATTCCCCGGCATAGAGCCCGGTGCCGATCACGTCCTGCGCGCCCATCGCCAGCGCCGGCCGCCAGGCGCTTTCCTCCCAGAGCCGCGCCTTGACATCCAGGGCGCGGTCCGAGGTGGTGCCCCGCCCCGCCGTCGCATCCAGCCGGTCGGTCAGCCGGAAGGTGGTCTCGAGGAAGGGCAGCGCCTGGAAGGTGAGGCTCCAGAATTGCCGCTGGTGGCGCAGTGCGGCGCCGGCCTCCAGCGTGCCATCCGGGCGGAAGCGGGCGTTGCGCATCTCGATGAGGCCGACCCCGCCGTAGTCGGAGGCGGTGGCGGGCACGTCCTGCGCGAAGGCGGGCAGCGCCGCCGCCGGGGCCGCCAGCAGCAGGCCCAGAAGCGCGCGCAAGCGCATGGGCCGGCCTAGCGCGCGCCGGTGCGCACGATGACCGCCAGCGCCGCGCTCGACAGCGCCACCTGCGACAGCACCTGGGTCACGTCGCGCAGCAGGCCCCAGCTTTCGTAGGGGGAGGGATCCTGCGGCACGACCACGGTGCTGCCGGGCGGAACCGGCGGCCCGCCGGCCTGCCAGGCGCCCAGCCCGGCGGGTGCGGATTGCCCGTTCGGCAGCACCACGAAGGCCCGCTTGCCATCGGCGAAGCGCTGCTCCCCGCCCGCCGCCCGGACGTAGTCGCCGGAACGCCAGCCGGTGGCGAATTGCAGGCTGCCGGGGTTCAGCACCGCGCCCACCACCGTCACCTCGTTCGGCCGCTTCGGCATGGCGATGAGGTCGCCGGGTTCCAGCAGCACGTCGAGGTCGGGCCGCCCGGCCAGCACCACCGGGTTGCTCTCCACCACCATCCGCCCGGCGGCCCGGGCCTGGCGCAGCGACTGGGCCAGTTGCTGTCCCGCCAGGATCGCCCCGCCGAGATCGGCCGAGCCCCGCATCCCCGCCACCGCCTGCCCGGCGGCCACCTGCATCAGCCCCTGCTCCATCTCCCGCGCGCTGCGGTTGAAGCCATCCTGCTGGCGGTCCCGCACGCTTTCCCGGGTGAAGACGGCGCCATAGGGATAGGCCTGCGGCGTCAGCCCGCCGGCCCGCGCCATCACCTCCGATAGCCGCTCGCCGCGGCGGATGTCGTAGATGCCGGGCCGGACGAACTCGCCGGACAGCGTCACCGGCCCGATGTCCCGGTCGCCGAAGCCGCGCGGCAGCCGCAGCCCGTCGCGCGGGGACAGCCGCACCGCGGCGAAGTTGCGGGAGCGCAGGTCGAGCAGCGTGCGGCTCAGCGGCAGGGTGCCGTTCTGCTCCGCGGGTTCGCGGGAGAATTCGATGGTCGAGAGATCGGCGGTATCGGTCGCACCGCCGGCCGCGGCCAGCACCGCATCCATGCCGGTGTCGTCGAGGATGGGATAGAGGCCGGGCAGCCGCACCTCCCCGGTCAGCAGCACCGACTGGTCGACCAGGAAGGGCAGCAGGGTCGGGTAGTCGAGGAAGAGCTGCGGGCAGGGCAGCCGGCCGAAATCCGGGAAGCCGGCGCTGCGCGCATGGGCGAAGCGCTGGCGGGAGGATTGCGCCGCGACGGTCAACAGCACCAGCGCCTGGCAATCCAGCGCCGGCTGGCCGGGGTCGGGGGGCGGTAGCGCAGGTGGCACGTTGGCCGCCGTCGCCCCGGCCGCCGCGGTGGTCCCGGCCGCCAGCGCCTGCCCCGGCATCCCGGCGATCGCCGGCAGGCCCGGCTGCGGCGCCCCCGGCTGGGATGCCCCCGGCACCGGCGCATCCCCGCGCAGCGCCTGCTGCACCGTCGGGCTGGCGAGGAACAGCACGTCGCCCAGGCCGAGCAGGATGACCTCGTCCCCCTCCGCCAGCGGCATGTCCGCCTGGCCCTGCAGGACCCGGCCGAGGTCGAAGGGCAGGAAGCGCCGCGCCCGGGTCCGCGCATCCGTCCGCCAGACCAGGCCGAGCCGCACGTAGGGGTCCGGCCGCACCAGCCGCGGGTCGCCCAGCAGCCCGCGCAGGGTCTGCCCCCGGCCCGTCGCGGCGCGGACCAGCGGCGCGCCGACATGCCCGGCGAGGCGGATCTGCTGCGCCAGCACGTCGGAGCCCGGCTGCACCATCAGCGCATCGCCGCGCCGCAGCAGGTCCCGCGCGCCCATCTCGCGCCAGGACCGGCGGCCCTCGGCATCGGTCGTCTGCAGCAGGAAGCGGTTGCCGGCCGGCCGCATCGGCTCCCCGGCCAGGCGCAGCACCGCGGCCAGCGGCGCCTGGGCGGCGCCGGCCGGCAGCTCGTAGATCCCCGGCCGCATCACCTCCCCGCCCACCGCCACGACGCTGCCGAGCGGCGGCACCAGGATGCGCTCGCCCTCGCGCAGCCGCAGGTCCGGCGCATCCCCCTCCCCGGCCAGCACGGGATAGAGGTCCACCACGCGGCGGCCCTGCGGCCCCTCGATGCGGATGGCGCGCAGGCTGCCGGTCCGCTTGACGCCGCCGGCGGCCATCAGCGCATCCAGCACGCTGGCCATGGCCGTGAGCTGCTGGAGACCGGGGCGCAGCACCTCGCCGCCCACGAAGACCCCGGCCTGCCGAATCTGCCCGATCGAGACGAAGACCTCGGAGCCACCCAGCTCCCGCGCCGCCCGGCCCGCGAGGTCGGCGCGCAATTCGCGCAGGGTCCGCCCGGCGGCCGGGACCGGCGCCAGGTCCGGCAGCAGCAGCATCCCGTCGCGGCCGACCCTGAGGCTCAGCGTCTGCCGCGCCCGGCCGCGGAAGGCGAGCACCACCTCGTCGTCGCGGCCGATCAGGTAGTCCTCCGGCAGGGTGCCGAAGCCCGGCGCCGGGGCGGGGGCGCCGGGCTGGCTGCGCAGGCTCTCGATGCCGAAGAGCCGCAGCGGCGGCGGCTCGGCCACCCGGCCCTGGCCAGGGCGCGACGGGTCGCTGGCCAGGGCGCGGCCGGCGAAGAAGGCCTCGGCCGGGGAAAGCGGCTCCTCCACCGCCGGCGCGGCGGGCGCCGCGGGCGGCGGCGGCGGCCAGGCGGGGGTGGCGACCGGTCCTGCCGGCGGCGCCCCCGGCTGGCGCTGCGCCCCGGCATCCAGGATGCGCTGCATGATCTCCTGCTGCGCCCCGGCCGGCAGGCCGGGCAGCGGCGTCCCCCCGGGCAGGGTCGGCGGCAGGTTGCCCGGCAGGGCGGGCGGCAGGAGGTAGCCGCCCTGCTGCGCCGCCGACGGCAGGACTGCCGGCAGCAGCAGCCCAAGCGCCAGCAGCGGGGCCGCGAGCAGGCGGCGCAGAACGGAACGGCCAGCACGTCGCGTGTGAATGGGACCCTGCCCGGTAAGCGGCTTGATTCGATGATTAATCAAACCAAGTTCGTTCGTGCAATGGGATATATTTCGAAAGGGTTCCGGATTCTGGATGCGGCCTGCCTGCTCGGCGCCCGTCCGGTCCTGCTCGCGGCCTGGGACCGCGGCCCCATCGCCCGCGCCCTGGCCCGCCGCGCCCTGGCCGACCCGCCCGTCCTCCCGCCGGATGGCCCCTGGTGGCCGGAGGCCGCGCCGCCCCCGCCCGCCGGCCTGCCCGCCGCGCATCGCGCCGCCCTGCTGGCCACCGCCGCCGCCCTGGAGCCACCCGATTGGCACGGCCCCTTCGATGCCGCCGCCGCCGCCCTCGGCCTCGAGCTTTTCGCCCCCGGCGACATCCGACCGGTCTGGGAGCGCAACCGCTGGGCCGAGCTGCCGCTGCTCGCCCAGGCGGCGCGGCTGGACCCGGCGGGTGGCTGGTCCGCCCGCGCCGCCGCCCGGATCACCGATTGGGCCGCCGCCAACCCCGCCTTCCGCGGCCCGAACTGGGCCTCCGGCCAGGAAGCCGCGCTGCGGGTGCTGCACCTCGCGCTGGCACTGGGCCTGCTGGAGGCGGCGCCGACGGCCGCGATGCGCAGCCTGATCGCCCTGCATGCCCGGCGGATCGAGGCCACCCCGGCCTATGCCATGGCGCAGGACAACAACCACGCCGTCTCGGAACCCGCCGGGCTGCTCGCCTGCGGCCTGCTGCTGCGGGACCCGGCCCGGGTCGCCACCGGGGAGGCCAGGCTGGCCGCCGCCTGCCGCCGGCTGATCGCTCCCGATGGGGCCTTCGCCCAGCTCTCCACCGGCTATCACCGGCTGCTGCTGGACGTGCTGGCCGTCACCGAATGGCTCCGCCGCCGCCACGGCCTCAGGCCGCGGCCCCAGCCGGCCGCGGTCCGCTGGCTGCACCGCCTGGTGGACCCGGCGACCGGCGCCACCCCGCGCCTGGGCCACCAGGATGGCTCCGCCTTCGCCGACCTGTCGCTGGCCGGCCCCGCCGATGCCCGGCCCAGCCTGCAACGCGCCGCCCGGCTGCTGGCCGGCCGGGGCGATGGCGCCGACCCGGGCTGCGCCTGGCTCGGGCTGCCTCCCATGGCGCCGCTGCCGCCGCCCGAGCCGGCCTGGACCAGCGCCGGGCTGCGCGGCTGGCACGAAGGCCCGGCCCGCGCCTTCCTCCGCACCGGCCCGCTGCGCTTCCGCCCCGGCCATGCCGACCTGCTGCACCTCGATCTCTGGGACGGGCCGCGGGCGCTGCTGCGGGATGGCGGCACCGGCGCCTACAACCCTTGGCATCCCGCGCTGGCTGCGGCGGCCGGCCACAACACGGTCGAATTCGACGGCCGGGACCAGATGCCGGCGCTCTCCCGCTTCCTCCATGCCCGCTGGCCCCGTGGCGGGCTGCTGCCGGAGGGCGGCTGGCTGCGCGACCACCGCGGCAACCGCCAGGAACGCCGCATCCGCGTCGAGGGCCGCTGCTGGACCGTGGAGGACCGGCTCGCCGGCCCCTGGCGCAGCGCGGCGCTGCGCTGGCGCCTCGCCCCCGGCCCCTGGCGGCTGACCGCCGAGGGGGCCGAGGGCCCCTTCGCCCGCCTCCGGATCCGTGCCGATGGGCCGCTGACGCTCGGCCTGGAGACCGGGGAGGAAAGCCCCGCCTATGGCGTCATCCGTCCGGTGCCGGTGCTGGTCGCCCGCTTCCGCCGCCCGGTCCGCCGGGTGGAAACCCGCATCCGGCTTCCGGACTGATTCCATATTGAATCGATATCGCATCGTGTCCTAGGCTGGGGCATGCCGCTCGATCAGCTTCTGCACGGGATCTGGTTGCGGCGCTGGCCCATGGTCCTGGCCACCGCGCTGATCCTGGCGCTGGGCGCCACCCTCATCCTCGCCTGGCCCCGCCATTACGTCGCCCAGGCCATGGTCGCCCCGGCCGAGACCTCCGGCGTCGCCACCTCCACCCTCATGTCGCCGGCGCCGCTGATCCAGGGCGGGCTGCTGGACAACCGGGCCAGCGGCAATTTCGGCATCTACCTGGATGCGCTGCGGGCGCCGGAGGCGGCGGCGATGCTGGCACGGGAGACCGGCCTGCTCGGCTACCTGACCGCCTTGCGCAGCGCCGGTCCCATGGGCGTCCTGCGCCGCCACCTCGGCTGGCGGATCGAGGCCGACCTCGACGATGCCGAGGCCTGGCTGGACCAGCGCTTCAGCGCGACCCAGGGCATCGCCACCGCGACGGTCACCCTCGCGCTCGAGCACCGCGACCGCGCCGCCGCGCTGGACGCGCTGCAACGGCTGCACCGCCTGGCCGAGGCCAAGGTCCGCACCGACCTGCTGCAGCAGGCGCAGCAGCGCATCGCCGCGATCGAGGCCCGCCTTCTCACCGAGCGCGACCTGTTCCAGCGCGGTGCCCTGTTCGACCTGCTGGGCGCGCAGCAGCGCATCGCCCTGGTGGTGGCGGCGGACCAGTCCGTCGCGGCGCGGCTGGTCTCGGCGCCGATGGTCGAGATCCGGCCGTCGCTGCCCAACCGTCCGCTGCTGCTGCTGCTGCTCGTGCTGGTCGCGCCGCTGGCCACGGTCTTCGGCGCCGCCTGCCTGGTCCTGCTGCAAAGGCCGGAACGCCGGCGCCGCATGGCGCAGATCGAGCTGCCCCTGCAGGGCGGCTATGGCGCCGGGGCCGAGTGATGCGTGCCGATGCCGCCCTGCTGGCCGCCGGCACCGGCGCCTTCGCGGCGATGCTGCAATTCGCCGGGGCGCTGAAATCCCTGCCCGGCCTCGCGGCGCTGCCGCTGGACCTCACCCTGCTGGCGGCGCTGCTGCTGCTGCCCTCCCTCACGCTGCTGCTGCTGGCGCGGGACTGGGAGGTGGGGCGCGGCCTCGCGCTGCCGCTGCTCGGCGTCGCCGGGCTGCTGGTCTGGCTGGTGCTGGCCGGCACCTGGTCCGGCTCCCGCCTCGTGCTGGCGGAGAAGCTGCCGCAGGTCGTGCTGCTGGGGCCGGCGATGCTGCTGGCAGGGCTGCTGGTCGGCGGCGATGGCCCGACCCTGCGGCGCTTCGCCGCCGCCGTCATCGGCATCGGCCTGCTGGTCGGCGCTGGCGTCGCCTGGGGCCTGGCGACGGATCAGGTGGTGCTGGGCGGCACGGTGGGCGCCGATCCGGGCCGCACCCGGGTGCAGTACCAGCTCGCCGGCCTCGCCATCGCCTGCGCCGGGGGCCTCGCCGCGCTGCGGCTGGCGGAGGCGCACGGCCTGGGCCGGGCCGGCTGGGCGCTGGCGCTGCTGGCGCTGGCCGCCGCCTCGCTGGTGCCGGGCGGGCGGGCGGCGGCGCTCGGCCTCGCCCTCGGCGTCGCTGGCGCCCCGGCCCTGCGCTTCTGGCTGCTGCGGCGGCCGGGCGCGGCGCTCGGCTGGCTGGGCGGCATCGCCCTGGCCGGCGCCGGCGGCCTCGCGCTGCTGCTGGCGGCGCCAGGCGACCTGGCCGCGCTCCGCACCCTGGACCGGCTCTTCGGCGACCCGACGGAGGCGACGCCGGCCCGGGTCATCCTCTGGGGGGAGGCGCTGCGCTGGGCGGGGATCGCCGCGCCCTTCGGCCTCGGCACCGGCGGTTTCACCCTGGCCGCCGGCAGCGGCGACGACCGCGGCCTGCATCCGCACAACCATGCGCTGGAGGTGCTGGCGGAAGCCGGGCTGCCCGGCCTGATGTTCTGGCTGCTGGCCTTCGGCGGGGCGGTGGTGCTGGCCCTGGCCCGGGCCGGCCGCGTCGCCCCCGGCCGCGCCGCCCGCGTCGCCGCGCTGACCCTGCCGGTGGCGCTGACCGCCATGGTCTCCACCGACCTCGGCAACCGCATGGTCTGGTTCGCCCTCGGGCTGCTGCTCTCGCTGGCGGTGGAGGCGCGGCCGAAGCATGTATGAACGGGGCGGCAAGCACTGCCTGGACATGGCCGGCGCCGCGGCGCTGCTGCTGCTGCTGGCCCCGGTCCTGGCGGCGACGGCGCTGGCGGTGCTGGCGGCGCTCGGCCGGCCCGTGCTGTTCCGGCAGGAACGCGCCGGGCGCGGCGGACGCTGCTTCACCCTGCTGAAATTCCGCAGCATGGCGGCCGGCGAGGCCCCCGATGCCGCCCGGCTCGGCCGCTTCGGCCGCGCCCTCCGCGCCAGCGCGCTGGATGAGCTGCCGCAGCTCCTCAACGTGCTGCGCGGCGAGATGAGCCTGGTCGGCCCGCGCCCGCTGCCGGCCGCCTATACCGCGCTGTATTCCCCCGGCCAGGAGCAGCGGCTGCGGGTCCGCCCGGGCCTCGCCGGGCTGGCCCAGGCGGCTGGGCGCAATGCGTTGCCCTGGCCCGCCCGGCTGGCGCTCGATGCCCGCTACGCCGCCCGCCAGACCCTCGGCGGCGACCTCCGGCTCATCCTCCGCTGCGGGTTGCTGGTGCTGCGCGGCCATGGCAGCACCGCGCCCGGCCATGCCACGATGCCGGCCTTCCGTGGCGAGGCCGAATAGACCAGACTCCGCCCGATCGCGGGGAGCGCATGATGTCCGAGGACTACTACATCATCCGGGTAAAGGCCGAACTCGCCCTGGCCGGGGCGGAACGCATCATCGAGGAATGCCTGAAGGCGGGCGCCGTGGCGAAGCTGCTGCCGCTGACCGTCGCGGTGCTGGATGCCGGCGGGCATCTGATCGCCTTCAAGCGGCAGGACGGCAGCGGCATCGCCCGCGGCGACATCGCCATCGGCAAGGCCTGGGGCGCGCTGGGCATGGGCATCTCCTCCCGGACCATCCGCGACCGGCTGCGGGAACGCCCGGCCTTCCAATCCGCCATCGCCGCGGCGACCGGCGGGCGCTTCATCCCGGTCCCCGGCGGGGTGCTGATCCTGGATGCGGCGGGCGATGCGATCGGGGCCGTCGGCATCAGCGGCGATGCCTCGGACAAGGACGAATACGCCGCCGTCACCGGTGCGAAGGCAGCCGGCTTCGCCACCCATCCGGCGGCACCGGCGCCGAACTGGCGGGATGCGGGGTTGTGAAGCGACGCGCCCTGCTGCTTACGGGGTTGGCTACCCCCGCCCTGGCCAACCCCGCCCTGGCGCAGGACCGCCCCATCCGCCTGGTGGTGCCCTTCGCCGCCGGCGGCAATACCGACATCTTCGCCCGCCGCTACGCCGCCCGGCTCGGCACCGAGATCGGCCAGCCGGTGGTGGTGGAGAACCGCACCGGCGCGGCCGGCGCGATCGGCACGCAGGAGGTGCTGCGGGCGCGCGCCGATGGCACCTCCCTGCTGTTCGGCGGCGCCTCCACCCATGCGATCTTCCCGCTGATGGCGGTGCGGCCGCCCTATGACCCGGTGCAGGACTTCGCCCCGGTGGCGCTGCTCGGCGCCTCCTCCGTCTGCTTCGCCGCCCGGCCGGAGGTGGCGGCGGACCTGCCCGGCCTGGTCGAGCGGATGCGGCGGGAGCCGGGCAGACTGCGCTTCGGCACCCCCGGCACCGGCAGCTTCCTGCACATGGCCGCCGAGATGCTGCGGATGGAAGCCGGCAGGCTGGACGCCGTGCATGTGCCCTATCGCGGCAGCGCCCCCGCCATGGCGGACCTGCTGGCCGAGCATATCGACTGGGTCTCGGATACGATCGGCACCACCATCGAGCATCACCGCGAGGGCCGGGTGCGGATGCTCGCCATCGCCTCCGCCGCCCGGTCGCCGCTGGCGCCGGAGGTGCCGACGGTTGCCGAGGCGCTCGGCCTGCCGCGCTTCGAGGCCAGCCTCTGGAACATGGCGCTGCTGCGGGCCGGGACGCCGGCGCCGCTGGTCCTCGGGCTGCATGCCGCGACCCTGCGGGTGCTGGCCGATCCCGCCTTCCAGGACGGGCTGCGGACCGCCGCCATCGAGCCCGCCCCGGCCGCCGGCCCGGACGAGTTGCGCAGCTTCCTGCAGGCGGAGCTGGTGAAGTGGCGCCCGGTGGTCGCCGCCTCCGGCGTCAGGATCGAGTAGCGCGGCATCGTCAAGCGCCCGTCTGCGCCAGCAGCCGCAGCGCCTCGACCTGCACCTTGCCCAGGGCGGTCCGCGGCAGCGCCGCCACAGGCACCACCGCCCGGGGGTGCTTGAAGCGCGCCAGCCGGCCCTCGAAATGGGCCAGCACCGCCGCCGCGTCGAAGCCCGGCCCCGGGACCACCACCGCCACCGGCACCTCCCCCCAGCGGTCGTCCGGCCGGCCGCAGACCGCCCCCTCGGCAATGCCCGGGGCCTCCCGCAGCAGCCGCTCGACCTCGGCCGGGTAGATGTTCTCGCCGCCCGAGATGATCAGGTGCTTCAGCCGGTCGGTGAACCAGAAGCGCCCCGCCGCATCCACGACGCCGATATCCCCGGTGGCGAACCAGCCATCCTTGCGCCAGGCCGACTCGGTCGCCTCCGGCGCCTGCCAGTAGCGACGGGCGAGATGCGGCCCGCGCAGCTCGATCTCCCCGGCCTCGCCCGGCGGCAGCGGCTCGCCCGCCGCATCCACCACCCGCGCCTCGCCGAACAGCGCCGGGCGGCCAATGGACCCGGGCGAGGCCAGCGCCTCCGCCCGGGTCTGGTAGATCGCCACCGGCCCGGTCTCGGTCGCGCCATAGACCTGCTGCACCGGCAGGCCGCGCGCATGGAAGGCCTCGATCAGCGCCAGCGGCACCTCGGAGGACCCCGCCCCCACCGCCCGCAGCGAGCCGAGCGCCGCCCCCGCCCAGCCGGGATCGGCGAGCAGCGCCCGCATCACCGCCGGCACCAGCAGGGTCAGCGTCGGCCGATGGGCCGCGCAGGCGGCGAAGAAGCCGGCGGGATCGAAGCGCGGCAGCAGCACCACCTCGGCGCCGGCCACCAGCGCCGGCAGCGTCTGGATGTTCAGCCCGCCGACATGGAACAGCGGCAGCACCGTCAGCACCCGGTCGGCCGCGCCCAGGCCGAACATGTGCCGGGCGTTCAGCGCATTGAACAGCAGGCCCTGACGATCGATCAGCGCGCCCTTGGGCTGCCCGGTGGTGCCGCTGGTATAGACCAGCAGCATGCCATCGCCGGGTTCCGGCAGCGGCCGCGGCAGGACGGCCTCCTCGCGCGCCAGGCCGGGCCAGGCCGCCGTCGCCTCCAGCACCTCGCAGCCCTCCGGCGCGGCGCGGTGGGCGAGGTGCTGCATCTCCGGCGTGGCGAAGAGCACGACCGCCTCGCTGTCCTCGAGGATCGCGGCAAGCTCCGGCACCGCCAGCCGCCAGTTCAGCGGCACGTGCAGGGCGCCGATCTGGGCGCTGGCGAGCAGCAGCACGAGCTGCGACGGGTGGTTGTGGCCGAGGAAGGCGACCCGGTCGCCATGGTCGATCCCCATCTCCTGCAGCCACTGCGCCGCCGCCGCGACATGGCGGAGGAGTCCGCCATAGGTGATGACCGCGTCCTCGAAGCGCAGCGCCACCGCGTCCGGGGTATGCGCCGCATGCCCCTCGATCGCCCGGCAGATCACGTGATCGCACCGCGGGCGATGGGCGCCGCCGGGCCGTCAGTCATCGGTCTCACCCTTGGCATAGAGGCAGTCGCGGCCGAGCCGGTCGATGCAGAGTTCCGCGGTCCAGGGCAGCATCAGGCTGCCGCAACGGGCATCCCGGTACAGCCGCTCCAGCGGCAATGACTTCAGCATGGCCTGGCCGCCGCAGGTCCGCACCGCCTTCGCGGCCAGCGCCGCGGCATTCTCCATGACGGTGTGCTGGGCGGCCCAGGCGCGCTGCACCTGTTCCTGGCTCGGGTCGGCCCGGGCATCCGAGATGGCCTGGAACCACAGCGCCTTGGTCTGCTCCAGCATCACCCGCATCTCGGCAACGGCGATCTGCTTGGTCGGGTACATCCGGCGCTTCACCGGCGACATGCCCGGCACCTCGCCGCGCAGATAGGCGATGGTGAAGTCGTAGGCCGCCTGGGCCAGCCCCATGTAGGTCGGGCTCAGGGTCATGAACATGTGCGGCCAGCGCAGCGCCGCCTGGAAATAGAGCCCCGCGGGCATCAGCGCCGCGTCGTCGCCCACGAAGACATCGCGGAAGACCAGGGTGCGGGAGACGGTGCCGCGCATGCCGAGCGGGTCCCACTCGCCCTCCACCGAAACGCCCGGCGCATCGCGCGGGATGGCTAGATACAGCGTGTCGCGGCGCGACAGCTTCTCCTCGCCCTCCCGCACTTCCGTGCAGAGCACGCCGTAGAAATCGGCATGGCCGGCGAGGCTGGCGAAGATCTTCCGGCCGGAGACGCGGTAGCCGCCGGCCACCCGCTTCGCCGTGGTGCCGAAGGCGGCGCCGCCCGCCGCCGCCGCGCCACCCTCGGAGAAGGGCTGCGAATAGACCGCGCCATCCCGCAGGATGCGGGCATAGTGCAGCGACCGGCGCCGCTCATGCTCGGCCCGCACCGCCGGCGGCATCTCCAGCGCGTCCACCAGCGGCCCGGTCCAGAGCGTGGAGCAGACATGCATGTTCCAGGTCAGTGCCGTCGCGCCGCAGTAGCGCCCCATCTCGGCGGCGGCGAGGCAATAGGCGCGGAAGCCCGCCCCCAGCCCGCCGTCTGCCTCGGGGATGCAGATGCCGAGCAGGCCGTTCGCCGCCATGTCGCGGTAGTTCTCGGTCGGGAAGCTGGCCTCGCGGTCCCAGCGGGCGGCGCGCGGCGCCAGCACGGCCTCGCCGAATGCGCGGGCCCGGGTCGCCAGCGCGGCTTCCTGCGCGGTCAGCCGGAAGGCGGCGGGATCGAAGATCGGCGCGTCCATCTCAGTCGTCCCCCACCGCGGTCAGGAAATTCCCCAGCACCGCGTTGAAGTCGTGCGGCCGTTCCAGATGTGCGAGATGCCCGGCATAGGCGAGGATGGCGAATTGCGCGCCGGGGATCTCGCCGGCCATGCCATGCATCACCGGGAAGGGCGCCATCGGATCGCCCTCCCCCACCAGCACCAGCACCGGCACCTCGAGGCGCTCCAGGGAGGCGCGGCGGTCGAAGCCGACCAGGGTCGCCAGGGTCGCCCGATAGGCCGCCGCCGGCACCGCCGCCATGCTGGCCAGCGCCGCCGGCAGGGCGGCCGGGTCGGGATCCTCGCCGAGCAGGCCGGGGATCAGCGCCTCGGCCACTTCCGCCATGCTGCGCCCGGCCTCCAGCGGCGCCAGCCGGGCCGCGAGGAAGGCCTCCCGGAAGGCCGGGTTGCGGCCGCCGAAGGCCGGCGGGCTGGCATAGAGCACCAGGCTGCGCACCCGGTCGGGCCAGGTGAGCGCGAATTCCAGCGCCACCATGCCGCCGATCGAATGGCCGACCAGATCCGCCCGCTCGACCTCCGCCGCATCCAGCATGCGCGCCAGCGCCGCGGCCAGCGCCGGGAAGCCCGGCTCGGCCAGCGGGGCGGAGGCGCCGTAGCCCGGCATGTCCCAGGCCAGCACGCGGTAGTCGCTCAGCGAGGGCAGGGTCGGCTGCCACAGCCCGGCGCCGCCGCCGATGCCATGCAGCAGCACCACGGCGCGCCCGCCCGTGCCGCTTCCGGTCCACCGCGGGGTCGCGTCGGTCATGCCAGCCTCCCTTCCACCACCACGGGGTCGCCATCCAGGGTGATGGTGCAGCCGCGCACGGGGATGTCGAAATGCCCCTCGGTGAAGCGGCCGGCGAATTCATTGGCCCCGGTCGAGAACAGGAAATTGCCGGCGAAGGCGCGCAGCTCGGTGCCGTTGGTGTCGCGCTGGCCATACATCGCCAGCGCCTCGTAGCGCGCCCGCGGATTCATCCCCCAGCCGACATGCGAGACGGCATAGGCGGCCGGGTCGCCCCAGGCTGCGAGATACCGCCGCATCAGCTCCGCATCCGTCCCCGCACCGGCGATCTCCGTCACGTAGTCGTCCACCAGCGTCAGCCGCACCGGGCTTTCGAGGTAGCGCTTGAAGGTCAGGTTCACGTCCCCCGCATCCAGCACCAGCGTGCCGTTGACGCTGCCGGCGCGGGGGAAGGCGACGACGACGCCGCCCGGCCAATGCGCGACCGTCCCCGGCCGGTCGGTCCAGCCCCAGACGCCGGCCGTCACCGCCCCCACCATCGCCACCTGCAGGTCCGTCCCCGCCGCCGAGGTGACATGCATTCGCTGCGCCGCCCGCGCGCGTTTCACTGCGGCCTTGACCGGCGCCTCGTCCTCCGGCCGCGGCACCAGCCGGGCCAGCGCCTCCGGATGCTCGTTCGAGACCATCATCACCCGGCTGCCCGCCTTCAGGATCGCCGGCAGCTCCGGCGCATGCAGCAGCCCCTCCAGGGTCAGGTCGAGGATCAGCGGGCTCGCCGCCAGCGCCGCCAGCACCGCCGGATGGCCGCCCAGCGCGCGGGAGGCGCCGGTGGACCGCACCGGCACGGGGGCTGTCGTCGCCGGCGTCGGCAGGATGCAGCGGAAGGGCCGGCAGCCCAGCCGCAGCGCCGCCAGCTCCGCCAGGTCGAGGTTCAGCGCGCGGGACTGGCTTTCGCCCAGCAGGCAGACCGGCATCCCGGGGCTGGCCTGGCACAGCCGCAGCACCACCTCGAAGGCGTCCAGCCAGGAAGCCTCGATCCGATCGGTGAGCATGACGTCTCCTCTCCACCGCCCCGGCGGCAATTAGTATGAAAGCGCATTAATGGCCAAATCGGATTATTTTAACGGAATCCTAGCGGATGAATTGATATCCTGAGCCGAGCCTCGGTAATATGTTCCGGTATTGACATGAAAGAGCCGACATTGCCCGACCGGGTCCGCTTCATCGACAATTACCTGCTCTACCTGCTTGCCCGGGCCTCGCACCAGATTTCGAGCGAATTCCACGACCAGCTGCGCCGCCGGGGCGTCAGCATCCCGGTCTGGCGCGTGCTCGGCAGCCTGCTGGGGAGCGATGGCGAGACGGTCACCGGCCTGGCCGAAACCTGCCTCCTGCAGCAGCCGACCATGACCAAGCTGCTCGACCGCATGGTGCGGGACGGGCTGGTGAAGCGCGCGCCGGATCTGCGGGACCGCCGCGTCGTGCGCGTCATCCTGACCCCGCGCGGCGAGGCGCTGGCCGAGGAACTCGCCGTCGCCGCCCGGCTGCATGAGGCGGAGGTGATCGCCCGCCACCCGGATACCGAGGCGCTGGCCATCAAGTCCCTGCTGCGCGCCATCCTCGAGAAGCACGGGCCGAAGCGGCGCGCCTAGGGCGTGAGGCGATAGATCGTCACCGCCCGCGCCTCCCGGTCCTCCAGCTCGCGCGTCGTCGGCACCTCCAGCCGATAGACCTCTGCCAGCCCCTCCCGCGGCAGATAGGCCCGGCCGGGATCGGCCAGCAGCACCTCCGCCCCCGCCGCCGCCATCCGCCGTAGCCAGGGCAGGATATGCCCGGTCATCGGCGCCTCGTAGCAGACGTCGCCGGCGAGGATCACGTCCCAGCGGCATCCGGCGCCCACCACGTCGCCATCGAGCGTCGCCACCGCCACGCCGTTCAGCGCCGCGTTCAGCCGGGTCGCGGCGATCGCCAGCGGGTCGATCTCTGCCGCCTCCACGGCCGCCGCCCCGGCCATGGCGGCGGCAATCGCCGCGATCCCGCCGCCGGCGGCGAAGTCCAGCACCCGGCGGCCCCGCACCCGCGCGGGCTCATCCAGCAGCAGCCGCGCGGTGGCGATGCCGCCCGGCCAGGCAAAGGCCCAGAAGGGCGGCTCGATGCCTTCCTCGGCCAGCCAGGCCTCGGTCGCCTGCCAGATCGGGGTGATCTCGGTCGCCAGGTGCAGGCGGATCTCCGGCACCAGCGCCGGCTGGGCGATGGCGGTATGCGCCCGCAGGAAGGCCTCGGCGCCCCCGGTTTGCGAAGCCGGCGTCAAAGTCGGCCGACCAAATAAGCCAGCGTCACCGCCAGCCCGACCTCCCGGTTCGACTGGAACAGCCGCAGGCAGTGCGCCGGGTCATGGATGTCGAGCGTCAGCACCTGCCGCGCCAGCAGCCCCGCCGGCAGCAGCATGGCCGGCAGGAACAGCCAGGACAGCCCCGCCATCACCCCGGCCGCGACCAGCAGCGCCACCACCCCGGCATAGCAGGCGGCGAGGAAGGGCCGCGTCCGCTCCCCCCAATGCAGCGCCGTGCTGCCGATGCCGACCATGGCGTCGTCCGCCCGGTCCTGATGCGCATAGATCGTGTCGTAGCCGAGGATCCAGAGGAACCCCGCCGCCCAGAGCACCAGCGCCAGCGCCCCCACCTGCCCGGTCGCGGCCGCGATCCCCTCCGGCGCTGCCCAGGAGAAGGTCAGCCCCAGCATCGCCTGCGGCCAATTGGTCACCCGCTTTGCCAGTGGGTACAGCAGGATCGGCACCAGCGAGGCGACGCCGAGCCAGATCGCCGTCGAGTTCAGCTGCGCCAGCACCGCCAGCCCCACCAGGCAGAGCGCGGCGAGGAAGACCAGTGCCTGGAAGGGCGTCACCGTCCCCGCCGCCAGCGGCCGCCCGCGGGTGCGCTCCACCTTGCGGTCGATGTCGCGGTCCCAGAGGTCGTTCACCACGCAGCCCGCCGCCCGCATGGCGGTGGCGCCGACGCCGAACAGCAGCGCCAGCCACAGGCCCTGCCCCCAGTCCCGCGCCGCCAGGGCGAAGGCCCAGAAGCCCGGCAGCACCAGCAGCCAGACGCCGATCGGCCGGTCGAGCCGCGCCAGCAGCGCATAGGGCCGCCAGGATGCGGGGAGCCGCGCGACCCAGCCGCGCGCCTTGATGTCGGTGAAGCCTTGCACCCGCCCTCTGTTCCAGCGAAACCGCCGCATGTCCATCCCGCGGCTTTACCTGGACCAACCGCTGACCGCCGGGGAGGCCGTCCCCGCCACCCCCGGCCAGGCGCATTACCTCGGCAGCGTCATGCGCCGCGCCGTGGGCGATGCCGTCGTGCTGTTCAACGGCCGGAGCGGCGAATGGCAGGCCAGCATTGCCAGCCTGCGGAAGGACCGCTGCACCCTGCTGCCGGAGGTGCAGTCCCGCCCGCAGGAGGCCGCGACGGATACCCGCCTGCTGGTCGCCGCGCTGAAGCGGGACGCCCTGGAATGGGTGGTGGAGAAGGCCACCGAGCTCGGCATCGGGCTGATCCAGCCGGTCCTCACCCGCCGCACCGTGGCCGGCCGCGTCAATACCGCCCGCCTCGCCACCATCGCCCAGGAAGCTGCCGAGCAATCCGAGCGACTCACCCTGCCCCGCATCGCCGAGCCGCTGCCCCTCCATGCCGTGCTCGATGCCTGGGACGGCACCCCCCTGCTGGTGGGCGCCGAGCGGACCGATTCGCCGCCCCTGGCGCGTGTGGCCGCCGGATTGCACGCCGCCGGATCGTTGGTTTCAACGTCGGTCCCTTGGGCCTGGCTGGTCGGGCCGGAGGGTGGTTTCGACCGGGCGGAGCTTGACGATCTGGCCCGGCGGCCCTTTGTTTCGCCTGTTGCCCTCGGCCCGCGCATCCTGCGGGCGGAAACGGCGGCCATCGCCGGCCTCGCCATACTCCAGGCTCTGGCGGGCGATTGGCCGGCGGTGGATTGGACGGAAAACCCCAGCCGTTCTATCGGTTGAGGCATTGGTCGGTCGAAGCCACAGACGGCGCGCCGGAATACAGTTTAATCGCGCCGGGCATTCCGCCCGAGCCCGGACAGGTGGAAGCGGCAGGATGTCCAATCCCGGCGAAGCGGATCTGACGCCGATCACCGATCATCGGCAGCTCGCCGAATGGTTCGCCGCCGGCGGCAAGCCGCGCGGCACCTGGGGCATGGGCACCGAGCACGAGAAATTCGGCTTCTTCCGCAGCGATTTCGCCAGCCCCGCCTATGAGTCCGAGGGCCGGCCGGGCGGCATCCGCGCCATTCTCGACGGCCTGGCGGCGAAGGGCTGGGAGCCGATCCTCGATGCCGGCAACCCGATCGGCCTGAAGCGCCGCGGCGCTTCCATCAGCCTGGAGCCGGCGGGGCAGCTGGAGCTTTCGGGCGCCATCGTGCCGGACCTGCACGCGACCCATCTGGAGCTGCAGGACCACCTGCGGGAAGTCCATGCGGTGACGGATGCGATGGGCATCGGCTTCGCCCCGCTCGGCTTCCACCCGACCCATTCGCGCGCCGAGATGCCCTGGATGCCGAAGGGCCGCTACGCCATCATGCGCCGCTACATGCCGCTGGTCGGCAGCATGGGCCTCGACATGATGCAGCGGACCTGCACCGTGCAGGCCAACCTCGATTTCGGCGACGAGGCCGACATGGTCGAGAAGCTGCGCATCTCCCTCGCGCTGCAGCCGGTCGCCACCGCGCTGTTTGCCAATTCGCCCTTCACCGAGGGCAAGCCCAACGGCTTCCGCAGCATGCGCGGCCAGGTCTGGACCGACACCGACGCCGACCGCACCGGCATCCCCGCCGTGGTCTTCGAACAGGGCTTCGGCTTCGAGCGTTTCGCCGAATGGCTGCTCGACGTGCCGATGTATTTCGTCATGCGCGATGGCCAGTGGCTGGATGCCGCCGGCCGCAGCTTCCGCGACTTCATGGCGGGCAAGCTGGATATCCTGCCCGGCCAGCGCGCCACCATCGGCGACTTCGCCGACCACGTGACCACCGCCTTCACCGATGTGCGGTTGAAGCGCTTCCTCGAGATGCGCGGTTCGGATGCCGGCAGCGCGGCGATGATCGTCGCCAAGCCGGCCTTCTGGGTCGGGCTGATCTATGACGACGCGGCGCAGAAGGCCGCCGCCGCGCTGGTGCGGGACTGGACGCTGGAGGAGATCCGCGCCCTCCGCCTCGCCGCCCCGCGCGATGCCTTGCAGGCCCGCATCCGCGGCCGCAGCGTGCAGGACGTGGCGCGGGACGTGCTGGCCATCGCGCGCGACGGGCTGCGCGCCCGCGGCCTCGGCGAGGAGGTCTACCTGGCCCCGCTCGACGAGATCGTGGCCAGCGGCATGACCCAGGCGGACCGGCTGCTGGCGCTGTACGACAAGGCCTGGTCCGGCGACGCCGCCCGGGCCCTGCTGCACGCCGAGGTCTGACCTTTGGGCTAGGCCGCGGCCGCTTCGGCGGTCTGCCCGGCCATGGTGGCGAGCAGCAGATCGACCACCTCCGGCCCCGCCTGGGCGCCGTTGTCCTTGGCGGTGATGGCGGCGAAACGCGCCTCCACCTCCGGTGAGGGGCCGATATAGCCCATGCTCCAGGCCCCGAAGGACCGGGCGGCGATGGGGCCGGAGCCGACCACCATCGGGTTGGAATGGCGCGGATCGGCCTCGATCCGGTGATAGGTTTCCCAGACCACGGATTCCGGTCCCTCCAGCACCTGGGCGAAGGCATCGGCGCTGAACAGCAGCGCCCCGGTCAGGCCGAGCGCCGTATTCTTGCGGCGGGCGGTTTCCAGGATCTGGCGGATACCGGCCTCGCTCTCCTCCGGCGGCAGCAGGTTCTGGCTGAGGTAGGCAAGGCGATACAGGGGCTCGGACGACATGGAGACGATCCTCTTGCGCCGGCGCAGCTTGCCGTCGGGAGGTGAAAATTCGCTGAATCCGCCGCCCTCAGACCACGCCCCGCATCGCCTGCAGGACCCAGAGCACCGCCACCCCGACCAGGATGGACAGCGCCAGCCGGCCCAGCCGGACCTGCGCCAGCAGCGCCGCCGCCGCCGCCACCCAGGCCGGCCAGCCGCCGCGGGCGAGCGCCGGGGCGAGGAAGGCGACGAAGATGCAGCCCGGCAGGTGCAGCAGCATCGCCTGCACGAAGGGCGGCGGCCGCGTCACCCGCAGGATGGCATAGCCCCCGGCGCGGCACAGGTAGGTCACCGCCGCCATGCCGAGGATGGCGGCCAGCACGTCCCAACGCAGGCTCATGGCGCGGCGCGGCGCAGGTCGCGGGCGGCCCCGGCGGCGGAACCGGCCAGCGCGCCGGCCAGCACCGGCCAGGGCGCCCCCAGCCCCGCCCCGTGCACCGCCAGCGCCGCCACCCCGGCGACGATCCAGGGCAGCAGGTCCGACCGCCCGCGCCAGAGCGGCACGAGGATGGCCATCAGCGCCGCCACCGAGGCGAAGAAGACCGGATGCCCCGGCGGCAGCTTCAGGGCGGCGCCGAAGACATGCCCGACCGCGCACATCACCATCCAGTTCGCCCACATGGTCAGGCTGGCGCCGACCAGGAAGCCGGCATCCCGCCGCCCCGCCCGCATCTCCGCCACCATCAGCGCGAAGGCATTGTCCACCAGCACCGCCAGGCTGCCCCACAGGCGGATGCCCGAAAGCCGGTCGAGCACCGGCGCCAGCGCCGCCCCCATCGGCGCCATCCGCAGGTTGATGACCAGCACCGCCAGGGTCGCCGCCAGCACCGGCGCCGGATCGGCCCAGAGCTCCAGCGCGACGAGCTGCCCCGTGCCGGCGAAGACCAGCCCGGACATCAGCAGCGTCTCCAGCAGGGACAGGCCCTTGGCATCGGCGGCCATGCCGACCACCAGGCCGAAGGGCGCGAGGCCGAGCGTCAGGGCGAGCGCGGCAAGGCAGCCACGGCGGGCACCCGCGCGGGTGAAGGCGATTCGGGCGGCGTCTGGCTGCAAATACCGGGTCCTCCTGCCGCCGGGTATGGCATCGCGCCGGCGGACAGGCGAGGGGCGGCGCCAAGGGAGGGCGCTTGGCATCGCCACCCCGGCCGCCCACCTTCCGGGCATGGCAACCGACCCCTTCGACCTCGATCGCTTCGTTCAGGCCCAGGATCCGGTGCTGGACCGGGTCCGCCAGGAATTGGCCGCGGGCGAGAAGCGCAGCCACTGGATGTGGTTCGTCTTCCCGCAGCTCGCCGGGCTCGGCCAGAGCGCCATGGCGCGGCGCTACGGCATCGCCTCGCTGGCCGAGGCCGAGGCCTATCTGGCGCATCCGCTGCTCGGGGCCCGGCTGCTGGAGCTGACCGGGCTGGTCAACCGGGTGGAGGGCCGTTCGATCCACCGGATCCTCGGCAGCCCGGACGACATGAAATTCCAGTCCTGCATGACCCTGTTCCAGCGGGCCCGGCCGGCGGAGCCGGCCTTCCAGGCGGCGCTGGACCGGTATTTCGGCGGGGCCGCCGACGCCCGCACCCTGGCGATGCTGGGCTAGGACCCAGGCGCGGCCAGCACCCGCGCCGGCACGCCGCCGACCGACTGCCCCGCCGCCACATCCGCCACCACCGCCGCGCCGACCCCGACCACCGCCGCCTCGCCGATGCCGACATAGGGCCGGCAGGCCGCCCCGGCCCCGACCAGCGCCCGCGCGCCGACCCGCACGCCGCCCGCCAGCACCGCCCCGGGGCCGACATGCGCCCCCTCCCCCACCACCGTGTCATGCTCGGCGATCGCCCCGGTATTGAGGATCGCCAGCCGCCCGACGCGCGCCAGCGCCCCCAGCACCACCCGCGGCAGCACCACCGTGCCGGGGCCGAGCGCCGCGCTGCGGGCGACGATGGCGGAGGGATGCACCAGCGCCGGCAGGGCGAAGCCCAGCGCTTCCAGCCGGGCGCCTGCCGCCAGCCGGGCGGCATTGTCGCCGATGGCGATGCAGGCCAGCCGGCAGCCGTCCCGGAACAGCGCCGGCAGCACCGCCTCATCCCCCAGCACCGGCAGGCCCAGCACCGGGCCGGGCGGCGGCCGCCCATCGACCAGACCGGCCAGTTCGTAGCCCGGCAGGTCCTGCAGCAATTCGATCAGCGCCCGGCCATGCCCGCCGGCGCCGAGGATGACCAGCCTCTCGCGCATTATCGCCCCTGTGCTTTGCCTCGCCCCCGTTATAACCCGGGCGTGATGCTCCCGCGCCGCCCTCTCCTCCTCGCCGGCCTGATGCCCGCCAGCGCGCTGGCGCAGCCGGCCGCGCGCCCAGCCCAGCCCGCCCCAGCCCATCCCGCCGCACCGCCGGTGGCCGGCGCCTGGCGCGGGGTCAACCTGATGCAATTGCCGGGCTTCCCCTATGGCGGGCCGGATGCCCGCTTCGCCCTGCGCCAGGTGGCGGCGCTGGGCGCGGATAGCGTGGCCCTCGTCCCCTTCCTCTGGCAATCCGGCCCGGCCAGCGCCAGCGTCGCCCGGGGCGGCGACCTCGACCCGGCGGCGCTGGCCGAGACCATCGTCCGGGCCCGCGCGGCCGGGCTGAAGGTGCTGGTGAAGCCGCATCTCTGGGTCGAGGGCGGCAAGGCGGAGGCCGCCGCCCCCGCCCATGAGTCCGGCTGGAAAAGCTGGTTCGCCAGCTATGGCGAGGGCCTTCTGGACTTGGCGAAGCTCTCCCAGGCGGCGGGGGCCGAGGCGCTGTCCATCGGCACCGGCCTGTCCCGCAGCATCGGCCGCCCGGAATGGCGCGGCCTGGCGGACCAGCTCCGCGGCGCCTTTCGCGGCCGGCTGATCTTCGTCGCGAACAGCCTGGAGGAAGCCGAGGGCATCGGCTTCTGGGACCGGCTCGACGGCATCGGCCTGCGGCTCTTCCCGGCGCTCGGCCGGGACGACGGGCCGGAGGAATGGGGCGTGGTGATGCGGCGGGAGGCGGAGCGGCTGGACCGGCTCTCGGCCCGCCTCCGCCGCCGGATCTGGGTGGCGGAGCTCGGCCTCCGCTCCGCCGCCGGCGCCGCCCGCCGCCCCTGGGAGACGGTGGAGGAGCGCCGCGCCCCGGCCGACCCGCGCGTCCAGGCGGCGGTGCTGGCCCGCTGGCTGAAGACCCTGGACCGCCCCGCGGTGGAGGCGGTGCTGGTCTGGCGCTGGTTCACCGACCCCGGCCGCGGCGGCGCCGAGGACACCGACTTCACCCCCCAGGGCAAGCTGGCCGAGGGGGTGCTGATGGGGGCCTGGGCACGCTGAGCGCGCCCAACGTTACTTCCCCTCGGCGACGATCCGCCGGCAATGGTCGAGCGCCGCGCCGATCAGGTTGTCGCTGGCCTCCGGCGTGCGGAAGGCGGCATGCGGCGCGAGCGTGGTATTCGGCATGTCCCGCAGCGGATGCCCGGCCGCCAGCGGCTCCGCCACGAAGACATCCAGCGCGGCATGGCCGATCCGTCCCGTCGCCAGCGCCGTGGCCAGCGCATCCTCGTCAATGATGGCGCCGCGCGCGGTGTTCACCAGGATCGAGCCCTGCTTCATCAGCGCCAGCTTCTCGGCCGAGAGGAAGCCCCGCGTCTCGTCGTTCAGCAGCAGGTGGACGGAGACCACGTCGCTCTCGCCCAGCACGCGTTCGAGCGAGCAGAACTCGATGCCCGGCATCGCCTTCGGCGTGCGGTTCCAGGCCAGCACCTTCATCCCGATGCCGGCGCAGAGCCGCGCCATCTCGGCGCCGATGCCGCCGGTGCCGACCAGGCCGATGGTCTTGCCGGTGAGCTGCATGCCGACCGTGCGCGGCCAGTCCCCGCGGCGGATCGCCGCATCCATGGAGGCGATCCGGCGGGCCGAATCCCACATCAGCGCGAAGGCCATCTCGGCGACCGCGGTATCGCCATAGCCCTTGATGATGTGGACGGTGACGCCGAGCGCCTCCAGCTCCTCCGGGTTCATGTAGCTGCGGGCACCGGTGCCGAGGAAGACGATGTGCTTGAGATCCTTGCACTGCTTCACGATCTCGGTCGGGAATTGGGTATGATCGTCGATTGCGATCTCATACCCGGCCAGCAGCTTCGGCAGGTCGGCGCTGGTGATGTCGGGGTTGCGGTTGATCACCACCTGCGGGTCGCCCGGCCGGCCGAGCCGCTCGGTGACCTCGGCGAGCGAGTCATTGGCATCGACGAACAAGGCGCGCACGGCAATCTCCCGGGGTTCAATCGGGGCGGAGACTAACCCGCGGCGGCATCGCGGCCAACGCCGCTCGTTCAGGCATCCGCCGCCCACTTCGCCAGCGCCGCCGGGTCCCAGTCGAGGCCGAGCCCCGGCCGCTCCGGCACGATCGCCATGCCGCCCTGCACCTCCAGCGGCTGCCGCAGCAGCGGCCCGGCCACGTCCAGGTGCTCCAGCAGATGCGCCGTCGGCGTCGCCGGCAGCAGCTGCGCGCTGGCCTCGATGAATATGTGCGAGGACATCGGGATGCGCTTCGCCGCGGCGATCGAGGCCGCCTGCATCCAGCCGGTGACGCCGCCGATCTTCATCGCATCCGGCATGCAGAGGTCCAGCGCGCCGGCCTCCAGCGCGCGGGCCATGCCCTTCGGTCCCCACCAATTCTCGCCGCCCTGCACCGGCAGGCGCAGCTGGCCGCGCAGCGCCGCCAGCCCGGCATCGTCGTCGACCGGCAGCGGCTCCTCCAGCCAGCGCACGTCGAGCGCCTCGAGCGCCAGGCCGCGCCGCTCCGCCTCCGGCCGGGTCAGCCCCTGGTTGTAGTCGACCAGGATCTCGACGCCGTTCCCGACCGCGCCGCGCACCGCGCGGACGGTGTCCAGGTCATCCTCCAGCCGCGCCTGGCCGAGCTTGAACTTCACCGCGCGGGCGCCGAGCGTGGCGACCGAGTGCCCCGCCTCCTCCGCCAGCATCGCCGCGCCCCAGCCGCGTAGCGAGGCGTAGATCGGCAGCGCGCGGGGCTCCGCGCCGAGCAGCCGGCAGAGCGGCACCCCGGCGGCCCGCGCCAGCGTATCCCACAGCGCCATGTCGAGGCAGGAGAGCGCGATCTGCACCAGCCCCTCGGTGCCGAGGATGCGGAAATTGTTGTGCAGCTCGGCCCACAATACAGCCGGCGCCAGCGACCGGCCGGCGAGCCCGGCGCCGATGTTCCGCACCAGCGCTGCCACCGGGCCGAGCGCGGCCGGGGTATAGGGGAAGACATAGGCATTGCCGGTCACGCCCTGGGTCGTCCGCACCTCGGCGATGACCAGCGGGGCGCGCGGGATGACGTTGAGGCTGTTGCGCAGCGGCGGGTCGAGCGGCGCATCGACGGCGCGCACCGCGATCCCCTGGATGGTCAATGCCGGCAGGACCATGGTGGATTTTTCCTCTCCCTGGCCCGGAAGCTTGCCAGCCTTCCTCAGGCAGCGGAACCCGCGCCGCCATAGGCCCGCAGCGCGCGGCCCATCAGCGCCTCCAGCCCGCTAACCGCCTGGGCACCTTCCTGCAGGCCGAGCAGCGCCGACAGCCCCTCCCGCGAGGCCGCCCCGGCATGGCGCGACCGCCGGCCCTGCTCCAGCTCCGCGCCGCTCAGCTTGCCGTCGCCATTGGTGTCCAGCGCGCTGAAGGCGGCGGCGGCCCGGTCCGTCCCGCCGGCCGAGCTTGCCGATGCCGCGGCAGCCCCTGCCGCCGGCGCGGCACTTCCTGCCTCCCGCGGCGGGCGCTTCGCCATCGCCTTGAACTCATCGAGCGAGAGGCCGCCGTCGCCATCCTTGTCGGCGCGGGCGAACATCCTGTCGCGCATCTGCTGCAGCATCGCCGCGCCGCCGGCGCTGCCCGAAACCTGCCCCGAGACCTGCATCTCCTGACCTTTCCTGCCGTTCCGCCGGCCGGATGCCGCACGGGGCGCCATGGGCGCCGCCAGCGCAACAGCATCCGCCGTGCCAGCCGGGATCAGCCCAAGGGGATCATCCCAGACGCACGAACATCAGCTCATGCTTGTTGTGCGCGCCGTGGAAGACCATCGCGCCGGGGATAGAGGCGAATTCGGCCGCCGCGGCATGGTCCGTCTCGCCCTGGAACTTGATGGTGCAGCAGAAATTCCGCGCCCGCCCCGCCTCCAGCCAGCGCCGCACCAGGGCCAGCAGCCGGGCCGGGTAGCAGATGACGTCGCTGAACAGCCAGTCCATCACCGGCAGCTGCTTCGGGTCCAGCCCGAAGGCGCTTTCCAGCCGCATCGAGACGCCGGGCATGGCGGCGACGGCGGGGTCCAGCGGCGCCTTGTCCACCGCCACCACCTCGGCGCCGAGCTGCGCGATGGCCCAGGTCCAGCCGCCCGGCGAGGCGCCGAGGTCGAGGCAGCGCTCCCCCGGCTGAGGCCAGCGCCCGGCCCGGGTCAGCGCTTCCCACAGCTTGAGGTAGGCGCGGCTCGGCGGCCCCTCGCGGTCCTCGACGAATTGCACCGCGCCATTGACGAAGGGGCTGGTCTTGGTCGGGCTGAACAGCAGCCGGTCGGTCGCCAGCAGGGTCCAGCCGCCGAGGTGCCCGGTGGGCGCGGCTTCCGGGAACAGCAGCGGACGCGCCTTCACCGGCGGCAGCCGTTCCTCGATCAGCGCGGCGCGGCGGTGCTGGCCATGGGCATAGAGCGCCCAGTTCCGCTGCACCGCCCGCAGCGCATCGGCGGCCGATTTCACCGAGGGCGCCGGCACCTCCTGCGGCGCGGTCCAGGTCTCCAGCGCCCAGGCGCTCGGCCCCGGCGGCTCGGGCGAGAGCGCCAGCCTGCCGTGCCACGTCGTGATGCTGCGTCCGCCGAGGCGCAGTTCCTCGGCCAGCTCCGCCTCGAAGCCCTCGGCCGCGAGGTACGCCGCGCCGATCATGGCGTCGTCCGGGGGCGCCACACCGCCGAGACGAAGAGCAGCGCCCAGCCGACCATCAGCAGGGTCCCGCCCACCGGCGCGACCGAGCCGAGCGAGACGCCACCGATCGCCACCGCATAGACCCCGCCGCAGAACAGCAGCATCCCGACGGCGAAGGCCGCTCCGGCCAGATGCGGCAGCACCCCGCCGCGCCGCTCCGCCCAGAGCCCCACCGCGAGCAAGGCCAGCGCATGCCAGCCCTGCTGCTGCAACCCGCTCGCCAGCATCGCCAAGCGCTGCGGCTCCAGCCGCATCGGCGCCGCGTGGGACGCCCAGGCCGAAAGCCCCACGGCCGCCAGGCCCGCCAAGGCGCCGAGCGCCAGCCATACTCTGTGCATCGGCGCGGCTTACTCCGGCGCGGCCGGAATGGCGACTCCATGCGCCCGGCGCGCCGCATTGGCCGCCAGATGCGCCTGCCGGGTCGGCTCCGGCAGCCGGTAGCCGGTGCCGCAGCGCCGCACCCAGTCGACCGCGCTCGCCTCCGAGATCCGGTGGCCGAGCGAGACATACAGCGGGTTGGAGCGCTTGCGCGTCCGCAGCAGGGTGCCGAGCCGCCGGCCCTTCCAGACCAGCGGCTGCTCCGCCCCGGGCTCGGCCTCCAGCTCCGCCTCGGGCCGGCCGACCAGGGGCGACTTCGCCACGCCGATGCTGGGCACATCCAGCACCACGCCGAGATGCGCGGCGATGCCGAGGCCCCGCGGATGGGCGATGCCATGGCCATCCACCAGCACGAGGTCGGGCTTCGCCTCCAGCTTGGCCCAGGCCTCCAGCAGCGCCGGCACCTCGCGGAAGCCGAGGAAGCCCGGCACATAGGGCATCCGCGCCCGCTGCACCGCGGTCGCCTGGCCCACCACCGCCAGCCCCGGCCATTCCAGCAGCACCACGGCGGCGAAGACCAGGTTCTCCGGATCGAAGCGGGTATTGCTGATATCGACCCCGCCGATCAGCCGCACCGGGCCGAAGCGGTCCACCGCCTCGACCCGCGCGGCGAGGGCCACCTGCGCCGCCCTTGCGGTGGCGAGGTCCGGCGGGTCGACCCATTCGGGCGGAAGAGCTTCGGGCATGCGGCATCTTACGCAGCCGCCGCCGCCGGGGTTGCCCTCAGCCGAGCATCGCCGGCACCAGCAGCCCGAGATTGTGCCGCACCATGGCCTCGTAGCTCGGCGCCGGCCCCTCGGGCGGGGAGAGGGTATCGGCATAGAGCCGGCCCCGCACCGTGACGCCGGCATCGCGGGCCAGCCGCTCCATCACCGCCTGGCTGCCGATGCCCTCGATGAAGACCGCCGTCACCCCCTCGGCGCGGATCTGCCGGATCAGCGCCGCCACCTGGGCGGCGGAAGGCTGGGCATTCGGCGCCACGCCCTGCGGCGCCAGCAGCCGCACGCCATAGGCCGCGGCGAAATAGCCGAAGGCGTCGTGGCTGGTGACCACCACCCGCCGCGCCGGCGGCACCCGCGCCACCTCCGCCCGCACCCAGGCATCCAGCGCCGCCAGCCGCGCGTCGTAGTCGGCGGCCCGCACCGCGGCCTCCGGCAGCAGCCCGCGCAGCCCGGCGGCGATGGCCGCGGCATAGGACCGGGCGAGCGCCACATCCTGCCAGGCATGCGGGTCCGCGGCATGGCCGGCGCCCCCCGGCCGCGGGGTGACCCCCGCGCTCGCCGTCACCAGCGCGCCGCGATAGCCGGTGCTCCGCAGCAGCCGGTCCAGCCAGGGCTCGAAGCCGAGGCCGTTCCGCACCACCAGCCCCGCCCCCTGGACCGCCGAGGCCTCCGAGGGCCGTAGCTGGAAGAGATGCGCATCCGTCTCCGGCCCGGCCAGCACCCGCAGCGCCACCGCGTCGCCCGCCAACTGCCGGACCATGTCGCCGAGGATGGAGAAGGAGGCGACCACCACCGGCCGCGCCTCGTTGGTCTGGGCAACCGCCCCCCGACCGGCCAGCAGGCCGGCGGAGGCGAAGAGGGCGGCACGGCGCGAGAGCGGGGTGATCATGGAGGTTATATTATAACATCCATCCTGACCCGGCCAGCCCTCGGCGATATCGAATGACACACCGAATTCACCGAAGCGCATCTGGCGCGTTGGCGAAGCCGTCCATCCGGCCGATATTGGCCGGCGAAGACTCTCGACGACATGACCCTCGGCGGAACGGAAAGCGCGCATGGCATCCAGCGAATGGGAGATCCCGCCCGAGTTGCAGCCGGACCCGACCGACCACGACTTCGACCTGGACGAGGTGATGCGCTCGGTGGTGGGCGTGAAGGCCATGGTCCCGGCCGATGCCTTCACCGCCCAGACCCTGGGCACGGAGCGGCTCGGCTCCGGCGTGGTCATCCGGCCGGACGGGCTGATCGCCACCATCGGCTACATCGTGACGGAAGCGGAGACCATCTGGCTCACCACCCATGATGGCCGGGCCATCCCGGGCCATGCCCTGGCCTATGATTTCGAGACCGGCTTCGGCCTGATCCAGGCGCTCGGCAAGCTGAACCTGCCGGCGCTGCCGATCGAGACCGGCGATGCGCCGCGCCCCGGCGATACCGCGGTGCTGGCCAGCGCCGGCGGCCGCAAGCATGCGCTGCGCTGCACCATCGCCGCCCGGCAGGAATTCGCCGGCTACTGGGAATACCTGCTGGAGGACGCGATCTTCACCGCGCCGGCGCATCCCTCCTGGGGCGGTGCCGGGCTGATCGGCGGCACCGGCAAGCTGATGGGCATCGGCTCCCTCGTCATGCAGCAGCAGGACGGCAAGGGCCGCCGGGTCGACCTCAACATGGTGGTGCCGGCCAGCCTGCTGCCGCCGGTGCTGGACGACCTGCTGGCCTATGGCCGCCCCAACCGCCCGGCCCGCCCCTGGCTCGGCCTTTATGCGGCGGAGGACGAGGATGGCGTCGTCGTCTCCTCCATGGCCCGCAACGGCCCGGCGCAGAAGGCCGGGCTGCACGAGGGCGACCGGCTGGTCTCGGTCGGCGGCATCCGCATCAACGACCTGCCGGGCCTCTGGCGCGCGCTCTGGGCCTGCGGCCAGGCCGGCATCAAGGTGCCGCTGAGCATCACGCGGGAGGCCACCCCGCGCGAGCTGGTGCTGAGCTCGATCGACCGCCGCTCCTTCCTCAAGGCGCCCCGGCTTCACTGAGGGAGGCTGCACTGATGACGGACCTCGATGCCTTGGCGCTGCGCCGCCACGCCCGCCGCCTGCTCGCCCCCTGGGAGGGCAGCGGCCCCGGCGCCACCTTGGGCCTGGTGCGCGGCGGCGCCCTGGCGCTGCACGAAAGCGCCGGCCTCGCCAGCATCGAGCACGGCATCCCCATCGGCCCGGAGACGCGCTTCCGCATCGCCTCCGTCAGCAAGCAATTCACCTGCGCCGCCATCCTGCTGCTGGCAGCCGAGGGGCACCTCGCGGTCGGGGACCCGATCCACCGCCATCTGCCGGGACTGCCCGACTTCGGGGCGCCCATCAGCATCGACCAGCTGATGCACAATACCTCCGGCCTGCGCGACATGCTGGAGCTGATGCGGCTCGGCGGCGCCGACCTGTCGCAGCCCTGGGCGCAAGCCGACCTGCTCGCCGCCATCGGCCGCCAGCGCAGCCTGAACTTCCCGCCCGGCAGCCGCTTCCGCTATTCCAACACCGGCTTCCTGCTGCTCGGCCGCATCGTCGAGGTCGTCGGCGGCCTGGCGCTGGCCGAATTCCTCGAGGCCCGCATCTTCGCCCCGCTCGGCATGACCCGCACCCGGCACACGCCGGGCACCACCGAGATCGTCCCCCACCTCGCCACCGGCTACCTGCCGCAGGGCGCCGGCTTCGTCCGCGCCGCGCATGGCTTCCCGCTCGGTGGCGAGGGCGGCCTCGTCTCCTGCGTCGAGGACCTCGCCCTCTGGGACCGCAACTACAGCCGGGACCTGCTTCCGGGCATCGCCGAGGCGCTGCAGCACGCGGAGGCCTTCACCAATGGCGCGCCCAACCTTTATGCCCGCGGGCTGGAGGTGACGACCTACCGCGGCCTCCGCACCGTCGACCACGGCGGGCTCTGGCCCGGCTTCAAGACCTGCTTCCTGCGGGTGCCGGAGCGGGACCTGACCGTCATCGCCATCGCCAACCATGGCGGGATCGACGTCCACCACCTGGCGCATCAGCTGCTGGACGTGGCCGCCGGCCCCGGCCTGCATCCGGTGCCGCCGATGCCGAAGCTGGAGGGTCTCGCCGGCCGCTGGCTGGACCCCGCCACCGGCGCCACCGTCGAATTCGCGCCCGGCCCGGCCGCGACCCAGCACGGCGTGCCCTTCCCGCTGGCCGCCACCGTGGATGGCCGCCTCGCCGCCCGGCGCGGGGTCTTCCCCTTCACCGTCAGCCCGCCGGAGGGCGACCGGTTGGTGCTGGAAACCGATGCCGGCACCCGCACCAGCTTCCACCGCGCCCCGGCCGACCCGGTGCTGCCCGCGGGCCTCGCCGGCGACTGGCACTGTGCCGAGCTGGCGACGACCTGGACCATCGCCCCCGCCGAAGCGGGGCTCGCCGTGCAGGTCCGCGGCCCGCTGACCACCGCCGGCCCCTGGCCCATCGAGCCCATCGCCGGCGAGGCCATCCGCATCCGCACGCCGGGCACGCTGTTCCAGGGCTGGCTGGATGCAAAACTTGAGGGCGATACGCTGGTCGTCAGCGGCGCCCGGGCCAGCGGGTTGCGCTTCAGCCGGGGCTGACGCCGGCCCCCGCCTCATACCAGCCGCGCGAGCGCCGGACGATCCAGACCACGGAGAGCATCACCGGCACCTCCACCAGCACCCCGACCACCGTCGCCAGCGCCGCGCCCGACTGGAAGCCGAACAACGCGATCGCCGTCGCCACCGCCAGCTCGAAGAAGTTGCTGGCGCCGATCAGCGCCGAGGGCCCGGCCACGCACCAGGCGACCCCGAGCCGGCGGTTCAGCCAATAGGCCAACGCGGCATTGCCATAGACCTGGATCAGGATCGGCACCGCCAGCAGGGCGATGACGGCCGGCTGGCGCAGGATCTGCTCGCCCTGCAGGCCGAACAGCAGCACCAGCGTCAGCAGCAGCGCCCCGAGCGAGAGCGGCGCCAGCCGCCCCAGCATCGCCGCCAGCGCCGCCTCCCCGCCGCTGGCCAGCAGCGCGCGCCGCCAGAGCTGCGCCACGATCACCGGCACGACGATGTAGAGCATCACCGAGAGCACCAGCGTGCCCCAGGGCACCGCGATCGAGGACAGGCCGAGCAGCAGCCCGACGATCGGCGCGAAGGCGAAGACCATGATCGTGTCGTTCAGCGCCACCTGCGACAGGGTGAAATGCGGCTCGCCCTCCACCAGGTTGGACCAGACGAAGACCATGGCGGTGCAGGGCGCCGCCGCCAGCAGGATCAGCCCGGCCAGGTAGCCGTCGATCTGCGCCGCCGGCAGCCAGGGCCGGAAGACATGCGCGATGAAGATCCAGCCGAGCAGGGCCATCGAGAAGGGCTTCACCAGCCAGTTGATGCCGACCGTGGCGGCGATGCCGCGCCAGTGGCGCCGCACCTGGCCCAGCGCGCCGAGGTCGATCTTCAGCAGCATGGGAATGACCATGAGCCAGACCAGCGCCGCGACCGGCAGGTTCACCTCGGCGACCGTCGCCGCGCCGATGGCCTGGAAGGGCGCCGGCACCGCCCGCCCCAGCCCGATGCCGACCAGGATGCAGAGCGCCACCCACAATGTCAGGTAGCGCTCGAAGGTGCCGAGCGAGGGGGCCTTGCCCGGCACGGTGGCGACGGCCTCGCTCACGGCGTGGTCCGGGGCAGCAGGTCCAGCACCGTCTCGGACGGCCGGCAGAGCTTCACCCCGGCCGGCGTCACCACGATGGGGCGGTTCATCAGGATCGGATGCGCCATCATCGCATCCAGCAATTGCTCGTCGGTGTGGGCCGGATCGGCCAGCCCCAGTTCGTCATAGGGCGTGCCCTTCTGCCGCAGCAGATCCCGCACGGTGATGCCCATGCGGCCGATTAGGCTCACCAGCTCGGCGCGCGACGGCGGGGTCTTCAGGTATTCGATCACCCGCGGCTCCACCCCGCTCCCGCGGATTAGGCCGAGGACGGTGCGGGAGGTGCCGCAGGCGGGGTTGTGGTAGATGGTGACGGTCATGCCGGCACCCGCTTCGGTGCGCAGCAGGCCGCCGCCGGTGCCGGTTTCGCCGGGCCGCAGCAGCTTGCGGCCGCCGGTGTGGGTTGCGTGTTGCAGACCCCCGTCTCCGGCAGCACCAGCTCCACCCGCGCCGCCGCGGCCATGTCGCCCGCCAGCGCCGCGGCGATGGAGCGCACCTGCTCATGCCCGGTCGCCAGCAGGAAGGTCGGCGCCCGGCCGTAGCTCTTCATGCCGGCGATGAAGAATCCCGCCTCGGCATGCGCCAGCTCGCGCGCCCCATGCGGCCGCACCGTGCCGCAGCTATGCAGGTTCGGGTCGATCAGCGGGCCGAGCGCCGCCGCGCATTCCAGCGCCGGGTCGAGCGAGAGGCGGATCTCCCGCAGCATCGAGAGGTCCGGGCGGAAGCCGGTCGCGACGATCAGCGAATCCGCCGCGAAGGAGGCGGGCAGGCCCGCGTGGTCGCCCAGCACGCGCAGGCCCTCCCCATCCCGGCGGATCGCGGCGATGCGGAAGGGCGTCAGCACCTCGACGGCACCGCTTTCCACCAGCCGCCGCGCCTGGCTGCCGAGGGCGCCGCGCGCCGGCAGCCCGTCCAGCGCCTCGCCGCCGAAGGCCGCCTCCACCCGGGCCTTGCGCATCACCCAGAGGATGCGCGTGCCGGGCACCGCCTCGCGCAGCGCGGCCAGGTCGATCAGCGCATTCAGCGCCGAATGCCCGGCGCCGACGACGGCCGTGGTCCGCCCGGCATAGTGGCCGCGATCCGCCCCGAGCACGTCCGGGATGCCGGTGGCGATCCGGCCGGCCGCCGCCTCGCCCAGCGCTGCCTCGCCCAGGGCTGCCTCACCCAGGGCCGGCAGGCCATCCGCGCCGGCCGGATTGGGACTGTCCCAGGTGCCGGAGCAGTCGATCACCGCGCGGGCCTCGACCGCCTGCTCGCTGCCGTCGGCGCCGGCCAGGCGCAGCACGAAGGGCAGCGCGTCGCGGCCCTCGGTCCGGAGCTTGTCGCTGCCCTTGCGGGTCACCGCGACGACGCGGGTCCCGAGCCGGATCCGGGCGGCCAGCGCCGGCAGCGCCGCGAGCGGCTCCAGGTAGCGGGCCACCAGCTCCGCGCCGGTCGGCACCGCATCGGCCGGCGGCGGGGTCCAGCCCGCCGCCGCCAGCAGCACCCCGGCCTGCGCATCGATGCAGTAGCGCCAGGGGGTGAACATGCGGACATGCCCCCATTGCCGGATGCTGTGCCCGACCGCCGGGCCGGCTTCCAGCACCAGGGGCAGCTCGCCCCGGCCGAGCAGCTGGACCGCCGCCGCCAGGCCGACGGGACCGGCGCCGATGACGGCAACCGGCAGGCGTGTTTCGCTCATGTCGAGGGTTCCTTCGGAAGCGGCGTGGAGCCGGGCTCGCACAGCAGGCCGGCGGGCAGGCAGGCCCCGCGCTCACGGCCGCAGCAATTGTCGGTCAGGAAGCCGATCAGGCCGTTCATGGTGGCGAATTCGGCCATGTAGATCAGCGACCGCCCCTCGCGCCGGAAGGTCACCAGCCCGGCATGGCGAAGCTGGTTCAGATGGAAGGAAAGCGTGGCGGCGGGCAGGCCCAGGGCCTCGCCGATCCGCCCGGCCGCCAGGCCTTCCATCCCGGCCTGCACCAGCAGGCGGAAGACATCGAGCCGGGAGTCCTGCGCCAGCGCGGCCAGGGCGGCGATGGCATCCGATTTTTCCATAACTATGGTATTATCGAATTGTTCCACCACCGTCAAGCCCGCCGCGGCTTGGTCCGGTGCCGGGCGCCGGACATACTGCGGCCACGCGGCCGGACAGCCCGCCGCCCCGGGAGAAGAAACGACCATGTACCGCCGTATCGCCGGACTGCTGACCATGCTGGCCCTGGCGCCGATGGCCGCGGCCCAGACCGCCGCACCAGCCCCCACCCCCGCCCCCACCGGGCCGCTGTCGATCGAAAGCCAGGGCGCCTTCTTCGTCGGCGGCCGCGACATCGCCTCCGAGGATCTCTCGACCCTGCCGGCCTATGCCCCCGCCGGCACCATCACCGTCGACCAGATGTACGTGCAGTACCAGGTCCCCGCCGGCGGTGCCGCGGCGACGCCGGTGGTGCTGATCCATGGCTGCTGCCTGACCGGCACCACCTGGGAGACGACGCCGGATGGCCGCATGGGCTGGGCCGAATACTTCACCCGCCGCGGCCAGCCGACCTATGTCGTCGACCAGGTGCGGCGCGGCCGCTCCGCCGGCGATCCCTCCGGCATCAACGCCGTCCGCAAGGGCGCCCCGGCCGAGCGGCTGCCCACGGTCTTCTCCGCCTCCCACGAATCCGCCTGGGCGATCTTCCGCTTCGGCACCGCCTTCCCGCAGACCTTCCCCGACCTGCAATTCCCGATCGAGGCCCAGGCCGAGTTCTGGAAGCAGATGGTGCCGGACTACCTCGCCTCGATGCCGACGCCGAACCCGACCGTCCCGGCGCTCTCGGCGCTCGCCCAGCGGCTGCGCGGCGCCGTGCTGATCAGCCACTCGCAATCCGGCATCTACCCCTTCCAGACCGCGGCGCTGGAGACCAGGGGCGTGGCCGGGATCATCTCGGTCGAGCCCGGCGCCTGCCCGGATGCGGCCGGCGACCTGGCCCCCTACAAGGGCATCCCGATCATGGTGCTGTTCGGCGACTACGTGGAGCAATTCCCCCGCTGGGCGCCGCGGCTGGTGGCCTGCCGCGCCTTCGTGGAAAAGCTGAACGCCGCCGGCGGCAAGGCCTCGCTGGTGGTGCTGCCGGACCAGGGCATCCGCGGCAATTCGCACATGCTCATGCAGGACAGGAACAACCTGCAGATCGCCGGGATGCTGGTCGACTGGATGCAGGCGAACGTCCGGCGCTAGGCCGCTACTCCGGCTCCCAGTAGGGCGGGTCACCGAAGGCCCGGCGCAGGCATTCCGCCAGGGCCCGCAGCTTGGCGGAGGGACGGCGTCCCTCCGCATGGGCGATGTAGATGAACTCCGTCTCCGCCTCGGCGCCCAGGCGGATGACGCGGACCCGGCCGGCCCGGATATCCGCGCCGATGATGAAGGTCGGCAGCAGCGCGATGCCCAGCCCGGCCACCACGGCATCCCGCATCATGTCGCCGTTGTTCACCCGCAGCGCCGGCCGGCCCCGCACGATGGCGGCGCCGCCCGGCAGCAGGAACCGCCAGTCCGCCGCGCCGCGGTTGAGGTAGAAGATGCCGCGATGCGCCTCCAGCTCCGCCGGCGAGGCGGGCGTGCCATGCCGTTCGAGATAGGCCGGCGCGGCCACCAGCACCCGCCGGCTGGTGGCGAGCTTCCAGGCCATCAGCCGCGTATCGCCCAGCGCGCCGTGCCGCACCACGGCGTCGTAGCCATCCGCCGCGGCATCGACGCGGCGGTCGTCGAGGTCGAGCGTCAGCTCGATCCGGCGATGCGCCGCGAGAAAGGGATAGAGCGCGGGCCCGAGATGCATCCGCCCGAAGGTCACCGGCACCGAGAGCCGCAGCGGGCCGGACAGCGTGCCGCGCCGCTCGGCCATGTCGGCGGCCGCTTCCTCGACATCCTGCGCGATCCGCTCCGCCCGCTCGAGGAAGGCCGCGCCATCCTCGGTGAGCGAGACGCCGCGGCTCGCCCGGTGCAGCAGGGCCGTGCCCAGGGTGCGCTCCAGCTCCGTCAGCCGGTCGCTGACCACGGACTTCGCCAGCCGCAGGCGCCGTGCCGCCAGGGTGATCGACCCGGCCTGGGCGATGGCGACGAAGGTGGTGACGCCGTCGAGCTTCATCATCGTTCGGAAAATCCGACTTCCAGTTCCGGCCGCCGCAGTCTGACCCCCGCCCGGGCTGCGCGCCACACTGCCGCCGCAGGCAGCGCCCGCGCTGCCAGGAGACCGGATCATGAAGCCTTCGCTACTGGGTGCCCTCGCCGCCTTCACCTTCGCCGCGCCGACCCCACCGGCCTTCGCCCAGGTGGCCATGGCCCAGATGGCACCCTTCCCCGCCGGCTTCCGGACGGAGGCCGTCGCCGTCGAGGGCGTGACCCTGCATGTGCGGATCGGCGGCCAGGGGCCGGCGGTGCTGCTGCTGCACGGCTATGGCGAGACCGGCGACATGTGGGCGCCGCTCGCCGCCGAGCTGGCCCGCGACCATACCGTCGTCGCGCCCGACCTGCGCGGCCTGGGCCTCTCCTCCCGGCCGGAGGGCGGCTACGACAAGAAGACCCAGGGCCAGGACATGGCGCGGCTGCTCGATGCGCTGCGGATCGACCGCGCGGCGCTCGTCACCCACGACATCGGCAACATGGTCGGCTATGCCCTGGCCGCCCAGCATCCCGGCCGCATCACCCGCTTCGTCCTGATGGATGCGCCGCTGCCCGGGATCGGCCCCTGGGAGGAGGTGCTGAAGAGCCCGCTGCTCTGGCACTTCCGCTTCGGCGGGCCGGACATGGAACGGCTGGTCGCCGGGCGGGAGCGGATCTACCTCGACCGTTTCTGGAACGAGTTCTCGGCCGATCCGCGCCGCTTCGGCGAAGCCGCGCGCCAGCACTATGCCGCGCTCTATGCCCTGCCCGGGGCGATGCGGGCCGGCTTCGCGCAATTCGGCGCCTTCGACCAGGATGCCGTCGACAACCAGGCCTTCCTCGCCCGCGGCAGGCTCGCCATGCCGGTGCTCGCGGTCGGCGGCGCGGCCTCCTTCGGCACGACGATGGAAGTCGTGGCGCGTGCCGCCGCGACCGATGTCCGCGGCGCCGTCGTCGATGGCTCCGGCCATTGGCTGATGGAGGAGCAGCCGGCGGCGACCGTCGCGCTGATCGCCGGCTTCCTGCGTTAGCCGCTACTCCGGCTCGATCCCCGCCGCCGCCACCACCGCCCGCCATTGCGGCACCTCCGCCCGCAGCCGCTCGGCAAGCGGGGCCGGGCCGCTCAGCAGCAGCTCCGCCCCGACCGACGACAGGCGCTGCACGAGTTCGCCGCCGCGCAGCGCCTGCAGCTCCGCCAGCATCCGCCGCACCGCCTCCGGCGGCGTCGCCTTGGCCGCGAACAGCCCGTACCACAGCGTCGAGGCGAAGCCCGGCACCAGCTCCGCCGCCGCCGGCACCTCCGGCAGCAGCGGCGCCCGCGCCGTGGTCGTCACCGCCAGGCAGCGCGCGGTGCCGGCGCGGATATGCTCGAGCGGCACCGAGAGGTCGCCGATGAAGGCATCGATGTCGCCTGCCAGCACCGCCGTCATCGCCAGCTGCGCCCCGCGATAGGGCACATGCGTCAGCGCGATGCCCGCCTTCTGCATCAGCAAGGCCATCGTCAGATGCGTCGAGGCGCCGACGCCCGAGCTGCCGAAGGTCAGCCGGTTCGGCGCCGCCCGCGCCTGGCCGAGGAAATCCGCGAAGCTCGCCGGGCCATTGGCCCGCACCACGATGGTATAGGGCGACTGCATCACCAGCGTCACCGGCAGCAGGTCGGTGAAGGGGTCGAAGCCCAGGTTGCGGCGGATCGCCGGCAGGGTGGCGACGGCATTGGAGGTGATGACGAAGCTATGGCCATCCGTCGCCTGCGCGACATGCTGCAGGCCGACCGCGCCGCCCGCCCCCGCCCGGCTGTCGTAGACCAGCGGCTGGCCCAGCTTCGGCGTCAGCGCCTCCACGAAGAAGCGCGCCGGCACGTCCTGCGGGCCGCCGGGCGCGAAGGGATTGATGAGGCGGACCGGCCGGTTCGGCCAGGCGGGTGCCTGCGCCGATGCAAGCGACGGCGCGGCCAGCAGCGCCAGGCCACGGCGGGTGATGCGCATGCGTGTCTCCTCCGCGGGGCTTCGTGCCGAGCCCCTGGGCGGGATGCTAGCACCGCCAGCGCCCATCCTGGCCACCCCCATGGCCTTATCCCGCCCCTGTGGCAGACTGCGGCCATACGGGAAGAAACGGGACCAGAGCCATGGCGGATACCCCCTACAACGTCGGCGACCTCGTCGCCGAATTCCTCTCGCGCATCGGCGTGACCACCTGCTTCGGCATCGTCTCGGTCCACAACATCCCGATGCTGGACGGCATCGGCCGGCGCAACGCCATCCGCTACGTCATGGCCCGCGGCGAAATGGGCGGCGGCCACATGGCGGATGCCTATGCCCGGGTCTCCGGCCATCTCGGCGTGATGTTCTCCTCCACCGGCCCCGGCGCCGCCAACACGGTGCCCGGCTTGGTGGAGGCGCAATTCGCCGGCTCCCCCATGCTGCACATCACCGGCCAGACGCCGACGAAGTTCATCGACCGCGACATGGGCACGGTGCACGACGTGCCCGGCCAGACCGCGATGCTGGAGGCCGTCTCCAAGGCGGCCTTCCGGGTGCGCTCGGCGCAGGAGGCGCTGGGCGTGCTGACCCAGGCCGCCACCCTGGCGCTGACCCCGCCGATGGGCCCCGTCTCGGTCGAGATCCCGATCGATATCCAGCGCACCGCCATCCCCCGCCCGGCGCAGCTGGATACGCTGGTGCTGCCCATCCCTGCGCCCCTCGCCCCCTCCGAGGCCGCACTCGACGAGGCCGCCGAGATCCTGGCGCGGGCCAAGCGCCCGATGCTCTGGCTCGGCAACGGCGCCAAGGCGGCGGGGGCGGAGGCCATGGCGCTGCTCGGCCTCGGCTTCGGCGCGGTGAATTCCTGGAACGGGCGCGGCATCATCCCCGAGGACCAGCCGATGACCCTCGGCGGGATGCATGGCAACGGCTCCCCCCGGGTGCAGGAATTCTACCAAAGCTGCGACGCCATGCTGGTCGTCGGCAGCCGGCTGCGCGGGCATGAGACGGGCGACTTCTCGCTGAAGCTGCCGCAGCCGCTGATCCAGGTGGACGTGGATCCGCGCGCCAATGGCCGCACCTATCCCAATGCCGGTTTCGTCTGCGGCGATGCGGCGCTGGTCATGGCCGGGCTGGCGAAGCGCCTCGCCGGCCGGATGCAGGTCGATCCCGGCTTCGCCGCGGACTTCCGCGAGATGCGCCGCCGGGCGCTGGCCGACTACCGCGACACCCTCGGCCCCTACAGCGACTTCCCCGCCGAGCTGCGCCGCGCCATGCCGCGCGATGCTCTGTTTGTGCGCGACATCACCATCAGCAACAGCAGCTGGGGCAACCGCATCTTCCCGGTCTATGGCCCGCGCGACGCCGTGCATCCCATCAGCGCCGCCATCGGACCCGGCCTGCCCATGGGCATCGGCGCGGCGATGGCCGGCAACGGCCGCAAGACCATCGCCATGGTCGGCGACGGCGGCTTCGCCATGAACATGACGGAGCTCTGGACCGCGGTGCAGGAACGCGCCGAGCTGGTCATCCTGGTGATGAACGACCGCGGCTACGGCGTCATCAAGCATATCCAGGGCGCGCTGCAGGATGGCCGGATGTATTTCGGCGACCTGCAGGGGCCGGACCTGCAGAAGCTCGCCGCCGTCGCCGGCCTGCCCGGCTTCAAGGTCTCCAGCGCCGGGGAGCTGGCGGAGGTCATGGCTCGCGCCATCGCCACGCCAGGCCCCTCCCTGGTCGAGGTGGACATGACGGCGATCGGTGCCTTCCCGCCCTATGCGCCCTACAACGCCATGGGCATCTACGCCAAGAAGGCCGCCGAATAGGCTTGCGGCCGGCCCGCTTCTTGCTGGCTTCCACGACGACGAACAAGGGGATCTGAGGCATGCCGGCATCTGCGATCGTGCTCGGGGCGGGAATGGTGGGCGTCTCGGTCGCCCTGCATCTGCGCCGGCGGGGCCGGGATGTCGTGCTGCTGGACCGCCAGGGGCCGGGCGAGGGTGCCTCCTTCGGCAATGGCGGGCTGATCCAGCGGGAGGCGGTCTATCCCCACCCCTTCCCCCGCGCCCTGGCGGAGTTGCGCCGCATCGCCGGCAATGCCGCCATCGATGTCTCCTACCACCCGCTCGCCCTGCCCGGCTTCGTCTCGCCACTGCTGCGCTACTGGTGGAACTCGGAACCGCAGCGCTACCTCGGCGCGGTGCAGGCCTATTCCCGGCTCATCGCCACCTGCGTGGACGAACATCTGGCGCTGGCCACCGGCACGGATGCCATGGCGCTGCTGCGCCCCATCGGCTGGATCCGCATGTTCGGCGAGGCTGGCCGGCTGGAGGCGGCGCTGGCCCAGGCCGAGATCGCCCGGCGCGACTACGGCGTGAATTTCACCGCCCTCGATTCCAAGGCCCTGGCCGCCGCCGAGCCGCATCTGCTGGTCGAGCGCAGCGGCGCCATCCACTGGACCGACCCGCTCTCGGTCAGCGACCCGCATGCCCTGACCCTGGCCTATGCCGGGATGTTCGCCGAGGCCGGCGGCACCCTGGCGCTGGGCGATGCCGGCAGCCTGGAACGCGCCGGCGGCGGCTGGCGGGTGCAGACCAGCGCCGGCCCGGTCGAGGCGGCGGAAGTCGTCGTCGCCCTCGGCGCCGCCTCCGCCCAGCTCACCAAGCGCTTCGGCTATGCGCCGCCGACCTTCGGCAAGCGTGGCTACCACATGCACTACGGGCTGAAGGGCAACGCCACCCTGCACCGGCCCCTGCTGGATACCGACAGCGGCTTCCTGCTCGCACCCATGCGGGCCGGCATCCGGCTGACCACCGGCGCCGAATTTGCCCGGCCCGATGCGCCGCCCAGCCCGGTCCAGCTCGAACGCGCGGAACCCGTCGCCCGCAGCCTGCTGCCGCTGGCGGACCGGGTGGAGGCGACGCCCTGGATGGGCACCCGCCCCTGCACGCCGGACATGCTGCCGATCATCGGCCCGCTGCCCGGCCAGCCCGGCGCCTGGTGCGCCTTCGGCCATGCCCACCAGGGCCTGACCCTCGGCCCCACCACCGGCCGGATGCTGGCCGAGATGATGGATGGCGAGACGCCCTTCGTCAGCCCGGAGCCCTATCGGCCCAGCCGCTTCTGACGCCGCGGCTAGGCTGCCGCCCCCAGCCGCCGGACCACCGCCAGCCCGGCCAGGGTCACCACCGCCAGGTGGCCGAAGGCCAGGCCCCAGCCCAGCACCACGTCGCTGCCGGCCCAGTCCAGCACCACGCCAACGCCGAGCGGACCGATGAAGCCGCCGGTATAGCCGGCCATGCTGTGCAGCCCCATCGTCGCCCCGCGCAGCCCCGGCCCCGCGGCCTGCACCGTCCCCCCGGTCAGCGCCGAGCTGTCCAGGTAGATCGCCGCATTCCAGGCCAGCACCAGCAGCGCCGCGACCGGCAGCCCCAGCCCCACCGTCCAGCCGGTGAGCAGCGACAGCGCCGCCGCGACGCCCATCGCCGCCGTCACCACCCGCTGCCGGCCATGCTTCTGCGCCGTCTCGTTGCCGGTGACCGAGACGGCGATGCAGACCAGGCCGATGGCCGTCACCAGCACCGTCGGCCCCGGTACCCAATCGGGCAGGGCGCTGCCCACAGCCGCGGCGGTCAGGAAGGTCACGCTCCAGGCGCGCAGCGCCGCCATCTCCCAGGTATGGACCGTGTAGCCGGCGATCCAGGCCATGGCCCGGCGGTTGCGGAAGACCGGGCAGAAGTCGAGCAGCGCCCGTGGCGGCCCCGGCAGCTTCGGCGGCAGGCTGTCCGGCAGCACCACCAGGGCGATGCCGAAGGCGCCCAGCGCCGCCACCGCCCCGAACAGGAAGGCCGCCGGCGGCCCGCCGAGCGCCGCGCAGGTGCCCGCGACCAGGAAGGAACAGGCCCCGGCGATCCCCACCCCCGCCGCATGCCAGGAGACGGCGCGCGACTGCGCCGCCCCTTCCAGCGGATCGGCGATCGCCTTCAGCCCGGGCATGTAGACCCCGGCCCAGCCGATGCCGGCCACCGCCCGCAGCGCCAGCGCCGACCAGAAACCCTCCGCCACCAGCGCGAAGCCGAGATGCGAGGCCGCCGTCAGCCCCGCCCCCACCAGATAGACCCGCCGCGCCGGCAGCCGGTCCGTCAGCGCCACCAGCACCGGCACTGCCACGACATAGGCGGCGAAGAAGATGCCGATCAGCCAGCCCGCCGCCGTCGCCGTCAGCCCCCAATCCGCCATATACCCCGGCAGCAGCGCCGGCAGGGTGAAGGCGCCGATCTGCGTCAGCACTTGCGCCACGACGATGGCGGTCGTGTAGCCGCGGCTGCCCGGCCGCATCAGCCGAGCTGGTAGAACCGGCTCGCCGTCCCGCTGAACAGCGCGGTGCGTTCGGCGGCGGAGGCACCCGCCGCGATCTTCTTGCAGGCGTTCCAGAAGACGCCGTAGCCGTAGCTGCCCTTGTCCACCGGGAAATTGCTCTCGAACATGCAGCGCGTGGCGCCGAACAGCTCGATGGTCGTGTCCATGTACGGCTTCCAGGCGGCGACCAGCGCGTCGGAGCTCGGCGGCATGTCCGCATCCTCGAAGCCGAAGCCGTTGATCCGCATGCCCAGGCCGCCGACCTTCACATGCACGTTCGGGCAGGTGGCCAGTTCGGCCATCGACTTCCGCCAGTTCGAAAAGACCTCGTCGCGCTTGCCGGCATAGCCGCGGATGCCGAGCGGCCCGCCGACATGGTCGAGCACGATCGGCGTCTCCGGGAAGGCCCGCGCCAGCGCCGTCAGGTCGGGGATCTTCGGGTGGTACAGCCAGGCATCGAAGGTCAGCCCCAGCGGCGCCAGTTGCGCAAAGCCGCGGCGGAAGTCGTCGCGGAAGAAGATGTCCTCCGGCGGCTGATAGGCCGGGTTCATGATGACGGGGTCCGGGTCCCAGCTGGTGATGTGGCGGATGCCGCGGAACCGCCCGCCGCCGGCCTGGACATGCGCCTGCAGGACGTCGCGGGCCGCCTCGCCGATCATCAGGTTCACGTGGCCGACGATGCCCTCGCAGACCCTGGTCGGGCCGTAGCCGCCGCTCGCGCTCATCGCGGCGATGCCGTTGACGAATTCGGTCTCGCCCACCGGCTGGTAAGCTTCCGGCCCGCCGGCGCGGTGCATCGCCCGGCACTGCACGAAGACGGTCGAGACGATGTTGTGCCCCTGGCGCGTATCCGCCAGCAGATCGTCCAGCAGGTAGCGCCAGCCCGGCCGGTCCCAGAGGTGGTGGTGCGGGTCGACGATCGGCAGGCCGGGATCCAGCGGCGCCTCGGTGACCTTGGCCAGCCAGTCCTCACGGACCGGCACGTAATGCGCATTGGCGCTGCTGCTGCTCATCGCGGGTATCCCCTGACGTTTCCTGCCGGGGAGGATACCCGTCTGGCCAGCCCGCGCCAGCCGCCGCTATTGTCCGGCCATCGAGGGAGATTGCGAATGACTTTGCCCCAAACGACCTTACCGCTGGACGGGCTGCGGGTGATCGAGGTGGGCCAGGCCCTGGCGGGCCCGCTCGCCGGCGTCATGCTGGCCGACATGGGCGCCGACGTGATCAAGATCGAGAAGCCGGACGGCGGCGACGATGCCCGCATGTGGGGCCCTCCCTATGGCCCGGATGGCGAGACCAGCCTCTATTTCCATAGCCAGAACCGCAACAAGCGCAGCGTCGTGCTCGACCTGAAGAAGCCGGAGGACATCGCCTCCCTCCATGCGCTCTGCGAGACCGCCGATATCCTGATCCAGAACCTCCGCCCCGGCGTGGTGGACGAGATCGGCATCGGGCCGGAGGCGATGCTCGCCCGCCACCCGCGGCTGATCTACTGCTCCATCTGGGCCTTCGGCTACCAGGGGCCGATGCGGCTGAACCCCGGCTTCGACCCGCTGCTGCAGGCCTATGGCGGCATGATGAGCGTGACCGGACGGCCGCAGGACCCGCCGACCTTCTGCGGCGCCTCGGTCAACGACAAGGCGACGGGCATGTTCTGCACCATCGGCGCGCTGGCGGCGCTGCGCCAGCGCGACCGCACCGGAAAGGGCTGCCTGGTCGATACCTCGCTGCTGGAGACGGCGGTGCATTGGGTCGAGGGGCATGTGAACAGCGTGCTGGCGGGCGGTGCGGTGCCGCAGCGCCACGGCACCGGCGCCAATGTCATCGTGCCCTACCAGGTCTTCGACTGCGCCGACCGGCCGATCTGCCTCGCCGCCGGCAACGACCGGCTCTGGGCCCGTTGCGCCCGGGTGCTCGGCCATCCCGAATGGGCCGAGGATGCGCGCTTCGCCCGCGGCGCCATGCGGGTGCGGCACAAGGCCGAGCTCATCCCCATGGTGGCCGAGGCGCTGCGCAGCAACACGCGGGACCACTGGGTCGCCGCGCTGGAGGCCGCCGGCGTGCCCTGCAGCCCGGTGAACGACATCGGCGAGCTGATCGCCAGCGAGCAATTCGCCGCCGTCGACATGGTGCAGACCCTGCCCGAAAGCGGCGTGCAGGTCATCGGCCTGCCCATCAACTTCGACCGGACGCGGCCCTGGTCGCATCGCCCGGCGCCGAAGGTGGGCGAGCATACCGATGAGGTTCTCTCGGCTATTCGAAGCTGATCCCGAGGCGGCGGATCAGGTCCCGCTCCACCGGGATGCGCGCCGCGTTCCAGGCGCGCAATTCCTCGCCGGTCATGTAGAGGACCGGCATGTCGTAGCGCTCCAGCACCGCCAGGTGCTGCGGGTCGAACAGCGCCGCCTTGAAGGCATCGTGCAGGGTGGCGACCACCGCGGGGTCCGTCCCCTTCGGCGCCGCCAGCCCATAGGGCGCGATGCCGCCGACGTCGTGGCCGAGTTCCTTGATCGTCGGCACATCCGGGAAGCGCTTCGCCCGGGTATTCGCCCAGATCGCCAGCAGCCGCATCCGCCCGGCCTCGACATGCGGCGCCCAGCCGGAACTGTCGGCCACCGCATCCACCTGACCCGAGAGCAGCGCCGTCGTCGTTTCCGCCACGCCGCGATAGGGCACGTGCAGCATGGTCGCGTGCTCGGCCTCCATGAGCTGCGCCATCACCAGATGGCTCGCCCCGCCGACGCCGGAGGTGCCGATGGAGACGCGCCCCGGATTGGCGCGCATGTGGTCCATCAGCGACTTCCAGTCCTGCCAGGGCGCTTCCGCCCGCACGACCAGGCCCGAGAGATAGCCGGTGATCCCAAGGATGTAGTCGAAGTCCGTCGCCGCATCCCAGGTGGCCGACTTCGTCATGAAGGGATGGCTCAGCACCCCCTGGTGGATCTGGCCGATGACATAGCCATCCGGCTTCACCTGGCCATGCAGCATGGCGGCGGCGAAGGTGCCGCGCGCGCCCGGCTTGTTCTCGATGACGATGGGCTGGCCGAGGTGCTTTCCCGCGATCTCCGCCATCACCCGCATCTGGCTGTCGGTCGAGCCACCGGGCGCCCAGGGGATGATGAGCCGCACCGGCCTTTCGGGAAAGGCCGCGGCATGGCCGATGGCGGGTGCGGACAGGGCGGCCGAGAGGCCGAGCAACGCCCGGCGCGAAGGCCGGGGTACTGGAACAGGCATCGCGTCAACTCCCGTGGCCGGCGCTTCGATGGCGCCGGTCCCCAGGCAGCCTACTCCAGGTAGCCTACGCCGAACTAGGCGGCCGGCGTCAGCACATGAATGACCCGGCTCACCAGCAGCTCCTTGGTCTTCGCCGCATAGGCCGCCATGTGCGGCGCCGCACCATGCGCCTTCAGCGCATCGAGGCTTTCCCACTTCTCGATAACGACGAAGGCATCCGGCCCGACCGGCGTCTGGATGCGGCCCATGCCCTCGGCGTCGATCGCCGGGCCGTATTCGATGCAGCCATCCTCGGCATGCACGGCCGCCATGTTGGCGCGGAAATGCCCGAGCACCTCCTCCCGCATGCCGGGCTTGGCGGTGATGATGGCGAGGACATGGATCATGATCTGGACTCTCCCGTTTTGGATTCTGGCAGACTACTGGCGGGGCAATTGGCTGACCAGCCGGAAGCGCTGCGCCCGCTTGCCGGTGTCGACCTCCGTGGTGAAGACATTGCCGCGGCTGTCGACGGCCATGTTGTGGACCCAGTGGAATTCCCCGGCATTGCGCCCGTTTCGCCCGAAGCGCCCGACCAGCGCGCCGCCGGCCCGGTCCAGCAGCCACACCGTGTTGTTCGAGCCATCGGCGGCCAGCAGCACCGATTGCGTCGCATCCGGCAGGAAGTCGAGGTCCCAGACCGAGCCGCTGCCCAGCGTATCCGGCGCGACGACGAATTCCCGCACGAAGCTGCCATCCTTGCGGAAGACCTGCACCCGGTCGTTGGCGCGGTCGCACACATACAGCAGCCCGTCGCGCGCGAGCCGCACGCAATGCACCGGGTTGCGGAAGAAGCGCGCCGGCGCCGTGGCGGAGGCGCCGGGCTGGTAGGGCGGCAGCGCGTCGTCGGCCGGCGGCCGCTCGCCATAGGCGCCCCAGTGGCGCTTGTAGGCGCCGGTCGTCGCATCGAAGACGATGACGCGGCGGTTGCCGTAGCCGTCGGCGACATAGATCTCGTTCGCCGCCGCATCCACCTCGACATCCGCGGGCCGGCCGAGCCGTTCGGTATCGTTGCTGCCGCCGGTCTCGCCCTTCCGGCCGATCTGCAGCAGGAAGCGCCCGTCGCGGGTGAATTTCAGCAGGACATGGTCGTTGTTGCCGTTGCCGGCGATCCAGACATTGTCCTGCGCATCGACATGGATGCCGTGCTCGTTCTCGGGCCAGGACGGGTGATGCCCCGGCCCGCCCCAGGCCTGCACCACGTTGCCGTCCGGGTCGAACTCGATGACCGAGGGTGCCGGGATGCAGCATTCGCTCAGCGGCGGGGTCTGCGCCGCGCCGCGCTCGTCCACCGTCATGGTGCGGGGACGATGGATCACCCAGACATGGTCCCGCGCATCCACCGCGACGCCGGCCGCCTGGCCGATGCCCCAGCGATTCGGCAGCGGCTTCGGCCAGAAGGGATCGACCTGGTATTGCGGTGGTGGGCTGGTAGCTTGCTGGGCCGGCGCGGCGAAAGGCAGCAGCGCCAGGGCGGCCGCGAAAAGCAGGTGACGCATCGGGCTTCCTCCGCCCCCGGTGCGATCCGGGGTTGCCGGAGCCTCGGCGCCCCGGCCACCCCGCGTCAAGCCAAGCCCGCCGCCCCCTATGGCGCGCGGGAGGGCTGCTGCCCGTTGTCCTCGGCCGGGGCATCGGCGGTCGGCCGCGCCCGCTGGCCTTCCCGCCCAAGCCGCTCGGCCAGGTCGCGCAGCGCGCCGCGCTGCTGCTCCAGCCGGGTCTGGCCCTCGGCCAGCTGGCTGGCGAGGTCGGCCCGGCGCCGCTCCATCCCGGCCACCTCGGTCCGCAGCGTCTCCACCTGCTCGCGCAGCCGGGCCTGTTCCTGCCGGCTCGCTTCGGTCGCCTGCCGGGCCTGGCCCTCCACCTCGGTCAGCGCCGCCCGCCGCGTCGCCAGCTCGGCCCCGGCCGCCTGCGCCTCGGCCCGCACCGTCTGCAGGCGGCGCTCCTCGGCGGCGGTGCCGTCGCGCAGCTCGGCGATCCGCCGCTCGGCGGCGCCCACCTCGGCCCGCAGCGCGGTGCTGCGCGCCTCAAGCGCCGTCAGCGCGGTCTGCGCCTGCTCCCGCGCGGTGCCGAGCCGGGTCAGTTCCGCCTGCGCCTGGTCCACCGCGGTCCGTCGCTGCGCCAGGGTCGCCTCGGCGGTGGAGAGCGCCTCCCGTGCCGCGGCCAGCCGCTGCTCGGTGCCGGACAGCTCGGTCGCGCGCTGCTCCAGCGCCTGCACCCGGGTCCCGGCTTCCTCGGCACTGCGGTTGGTGGTGGCCAGCCGTCCCTCGGCCTCGGCCAGGGCGGCGCGGCGTGCCGCCAGCTCGCGCTCGGCCGCCGTGGTATCGGCCCGCAGCGCGGCGATCCGCCGTTCCGCCTCGGTGCCGGCCTGCTGGCGTTCGCCCAGCGCCTGCTGCGCCTGGGCGATGCTGGCGCGCAGCCCCTGCAGCCGGGCTTCCTCCTGGGTGGCGCGCTCCCGCTGGCCGACCAGCTTGCGGTCCTCGCCGGCGACCTCGTCCCGCAGGGTCGCCAGCCGCCGCTCGGTGGTCGCGGCCATGTCGCGCAGCCCGGCCAGCCGGCGCTCCTCCGCCACGGCCCGCTCGCCCAGCGAGGCAACCCGGCCGTCCTGCGCCGCCGCCTGGTCGCGCAGCTCGACCAGCCGGCGCTCGGCCGCCGCGGTCTCGTTCCGCAAGCCGCCGATCCGGGTCTCCGCATCGGCCAGGAAGCCGCGCCGGGTGGTGCTGGTCTGCTCCAGCTCCCCGGCCTGGGCCCGCAGGGTGACCAGCTCGCGCTCGTCATTGGCCAGCCGCTCCCGCAGCCGCCGCGCCTCGGCCTCGGCCGCGCCACGGGACCGCTGCGCCCCGGCCAGCGCTGCCTGGGCCGAGGCCACCCGCGCCTCGATCGCCGACAATTCGCCGGCCGCCCGGCGCTCCGCCGCCAAGGTCGCCTCCAGCTCCGCCACCCGGCCGCGCAGCACCGTGCCGCGCGCCTCGGATTCGGCCAGGCCCCGCTGGAACCCCTGGACCCGCTCGGTCCGCTCGACGGTCAGGCCGCATCCCGCCAGCCCGACCGCCATCGGCAGCACCCACCACCGCGCCAGCTTCGACATCCCCATGGCCCCCGCAAGATCCTGCGCATGGCGCCCAGTTCGGGCCGGCGGGTCAACCGCCAGCGGCGCCATCCGGATCACGTTACCTTTTGCTGGTTACTTTTGGGTACCAAGCCACCCCCCGCCATACGGCGCCCCCCATCTGGCCGATGGCGGGGGCATCCCCACATAAGCAAATATCCGCCATGACCGATCCCTTCTCCCCCCTCGCCGCCTTCTCCGACCAGCTCGCCGCCCTGGCCAGCCTGGGCGCCACCCGCACGGTCGCCGTGCATGGCCGGGATGGCCGCGCCCGCTCCGGCCTGCTCTGGGCCGAGGGCCTGGTGGTCACGGCCGAGGAAGCGCTGGAGCGCGACGACGAGCTGGCCCTGACCCTGCCGGACGGCCGCCAGGTCCCGGCGTCGCTGGCCGGGCGGGACCCCGGCACCGATGTCGCCCTGCTGCGCGCCGAAACCGGCCCGGTCGCCCCGCTGCCCCTGGCCCCGCCCGGGGCGCTGGCCGCCGGCCACCTGCTGCTGGCCATCGGCCGGGGCGAGCATGGCCCGCTGATCGCCTTCGGCCTCGCCACCCAGGTCGGCGGCCCCTGGCGCTCCATGCGCGGCGGCCGGCTGGAACGCCGCATCCAGCTCGGCCTCCGGCTCGACCCGGCGGCGGAGGGCGGTGCCGTGCTCGACCATGCCGGCAGGCTGCTCGGCATGGCCGTCCCCGGCCCGCGCCGCCGGGCCCTCGCCATCCCAGCCGAGACCATCGCCCGCTCGGTCGAGCAGCTCCACAGCCGTGGCCGCATCGCCCGCGGCTACCTCGGCCTCGCCCTGCAGCCGGTCCGGACGGAGGCGCTGCGCGGCCTGATCGTGGTCGGGGCCGATCCGCTGAGCCCGGCCGGCAAGGCCGGCATCCTGCTCGGCGACGTGCTGACCGCCTGGGACGACGCCCCGCTGACCTCGGTGCGGGAGATGCTGGCCCGGCTGGACCATGACAGCGTCGGGATCGACGTGACGCTTGACCTTGTCCGCGGCGGCCGGCCCCTGCGCCTGGCCGTCCGCATCGGTGAAAGGGCCGCCGCCTGATGCCGCTCGCCCTCCTCGACCGCCGCCCCGCCGCGGCGGCCCCCGGCCTCGCGGTGCTGCTGCGCAGCGCCGAGCCCGGCCTCGCCACGCGCTTCGCCCGGCTGTCCGGCATCCGCCTGGTGGAGGATGCCGCCGATGCCGCCGTGCAGGTGACGGACCAGGCCGCCGCCCCCGGCGGCCCGCCCAGCCTGGTGCTGGCCGAGGGCGCCCCGGCCCTGGCCGCCCTGCGCGCCGGCGCCCGCGCCGTCCTGCCGCCGGATGCCGCCCCGGCCGAGCTCGCCGCGGCCATCGCCGCCGTCTCCCGCGGCCTGGCCGTGCTGCCGCCGGCCCTGCTCGCCGGCCTGCTCGGCCCCAACCTGTCTGGTCCAGGCCGGGAGGCTCCGGTCGAGGCCGGGCTGACCCGGCGGGAGCGGGAGGTGCTGGACCTGCTGGCCGCCGGCGCCTCCAACAAGGTCATCGCCCGCCGCCTCGGCCTGTCCTTCCACACCGCCAAGGCGCATGTCGCTGCGGTGCTGCAGAAGCTGGGCGCCGGCAGCCGGGCCGATGCGGTGGCGCGGGGGGCGCGGGCCGGGCTCGTGCTGCTATAAGGGCGGCATGATCCAGGTCCACCACCTCAACAACTCCCGCTCCCAGCGCATCCTCTGGCTGCTGGAGGAGCTCGGCCTCCCCTACGAGGTCATCCGCTACGAGCGCGACCCGGCGACCATGCTGGCCCCGCCCGAGCTCAAGCGCATCCATCCGCTCGGCAAGTCGCCGGTCATCGTGGAGGATGGCGAGGTGCTGGCCGAGACCGCCGCCATCGCGGAATACCTGCTGGAGCGCCATGGCGCCGGCCGGCTCGCCCCCGCCCCCGGCACGCCCCACTACCGCCGCTTCCGCTACTGGATGCACTTCGCCGAGGGGTCCGCCATGACCCCGCTGCTGGTGAAGCTCTACCTGATGCGCGTGGGCGACGCCGCCGCCCCGGTCCTCGCCCGCATCGACGGCAACCTCGCCGCCATGCTGGACTACCTGGAGGCCGAGGTGACGCGCGACGGTCATTTCGCCGGCCCCGACTTCACCGCCGCCGATGTGATGATGAGCTTCCCGCTGGAAGCCGCGACCCAGCGCGGCGGGCTGGACGGGAGCCGCCCGGCGCTGTTCGGCCTGCTCCGCCGCCTGCAATCCCGCCCGGCCTATCGCCGCGCGCTGGAGCGCGGCGGCCCCTATGCCTATGCGAGCTAGCCGCCCCCTTGGCCGAAAGCGCCGCCACCCGGTTGCCCTGGCGGGCCGCAGAGACTACCTGCACGGCTGAACGGTCCCGCCCCCGGGGCCATCCCTTATGATGATATGGCAGGCATGAGCGATCCATCCGAGCTTCCGCCGGACAGCGCCCCGGCGGATGACACCATCCTTGAGCAATCCCCCGAAACCAACCCGGCCGAGCGCATCGCCGCCCTCGAGGCCGAGGTCGCCCAGCTGCGCGACCGCTGGCTGCGCTCCGAGGCGGATGCGCAGAACCTCCGCGCCCGCACCCAGCGCGAGGTGGCGGATGCCCGCAACTACGCCATCCAGAAATTCGCCGGCGACGTGGTGGAGGCCGCGCAGAACCTCCGCCGCGGCCTGGACAGCCTGCCGCCCGCGAAGGACGGCGAGGACCCGCTGCTGGTGAAGCTGCGGGAAGGCTTCGAGGGCGTGGAGCGCAGCTTCATCAGCCTGCTGGAGCGCAACGGCATCGTCCGCAAGGAAGCCCAGGGCCAGCCCTTCGACGCCGAATTCCACCAGGCGATGGCCGAGCAGCCGGCGCCCGAGGGCGTCGCCCCCGGCACCGTCATCCAGGCCTGGACCCCGGCCTGGACCCTGAACGGCCGCCTGCTGAAGCCGGCGATGGTCGTGGTTGCGGCGGGTGGTCCCGCCAGCTAGGCCAGCCGCCTAAAATTGCAGCAGTTGCGCCCCGGGGGCTTGTCCCGGGTGCAGCGCAGCCATAAATCCGGGTCCGTCGGTGGCATGTCCGCCCCCGGCATTCCCATCCGAAGATGCCCGGCCCCGCCGGGTGGTTTTGGGGACGAGCGCGGTGCCTGTTTCGGGCCGCCCCCGCCCGCCGCAGAGGAGAGTTTTGGATGAGCAAGGTTATCGGTATCGATCTGGGTACGACCAACTCCTGCGTCGCCATCATGGAAGGCAAGGAGACCCGCGTCATCGAGAATGCCGAGGGCGCCCGTACCACGCCCTCCATGGTCGCCTTCGCCAAGAACGGCGAACGCCTCGTCGGCCAGAGCGCCAAGCGCCAAGCCGTGACCAACCCGAACAACACGCTCTACGCGGTGAAGCGCCTGATCGGCCGCCGCTTCGACGACCCGGTCGTCAACAAGGACATCGGCCTCGTCCCCTACAAGATCGCCCGCAGCGATGATGGCGCGGCCTGGGTCGAGGTGGACGGCAAGAAGTATCCGCCGCAGCAGATCAGCGCCGACATCCTGACCAAGATGAAGGAGACGGCCGAGGCCTACCTGGGTGAGAAGGTGACCCAGGCGGTCATCACCGTCCCGGCCTACTTCAACGACGCCCAGCGCCAGGCGACCAAGGAAGCCGGCGTGATCGCCGGGCTCGAGGTCCTGCGCATCATCAACGAGCCGACCGCGGCCGCGCTCGCCTATGGCATGGACCAGAAGAAGTCCGGCACGATCGCGGTCTACGACCTCGGCGGCGGCACCTTCGACGTTTCCGTGCTCGAGATCGGCGACGGCGTCTTCGAGGTGAAGTCCACCAACGGCGACACCTTCCTCGGTGGCGAGGACTTCGATGCCCGCATCATCGACTACCTCGCCGATGAGTTCAAAAAGGAGCAGGGCATCGACCTGCGCGGCGACAAGCTCGCGCTGCAGCGCCTGAAGGAAGCCGCCGAGAAGGCCAAGATCGAGCTCTCCTCCGCGCGGGAGACCGAGGTCAACCTGCCCTTCATCACCGCCGATGCCTCCGGCCCCAAGCACCTCGTCATGAAGGTGACGCGCGCCAAGCTGGAAGCCCTGGTCGACGACCTGATCCAGCGGACGCTCGGCCCGTGCCGCAGCGCGCTGAAGGATGCCGGCCTTTCCGCCGGCGAGATCGACGAGGTGATCCTGGTCGGCGGCATGACCCGCATGCCCAAGGTCATCGAGGCGGTGAAGCAGTTCTTCGGCAAGGACCCCGCCCGCAACGTCAACCCGGACGAGGTCGTCGCCATCGGCGCCGCGATCCAGGGCGGCGTGCTGAAGGGTGAGGTGAAGGACGTCCTGCTGCTCGACGTGACCCCGCTGTCGCTGGGCATCGAGACGCTGGGCGGCGTTTTCACCCGGCTGATCGACCGCAACACCACCATCCCGACCAAGAAGTCCCAGGTCTTCTCCACCGCCGACGACAACCAGACGGCGGTGACGATCAAGGTCTTCCAGGGCGAGCGGGAGATGGCCTCCGACAACAAGCTGCTGGGCAACTTCGACCTGAAGGAGATCCCGCCGGCGCCGCGCGGGGTGCCGCAGATCGAGGTGACCTTCGACATCGACGCCAACGGCATCGTGAGCGTCCAGGCGAAGGACAAGGCGACCGGCAAGGAGCAGCAGATCAAGATCCAGGCCCGCTCCGGCCTGTCGGACAGCGACATCGAGCGGATGGTCAAGGAAGCCGAGGCGAATGCCGAGGCCGACAAGAAGCGCCGCGAGACCGTCGAGGCCCGCAACGGCCTGGAGGCGCTGGTCCACAGCTCCGAGAAGACCATCAAGGACAATGCCGACAAGGTCGGCCCGTCCGAGAAGGCCGAGGTCGAGGCTGCCATCGCCACCGCCAAGACGGCGCTGGAAGGCGGCGAGCTGGAGGCCATCCGCAGCGCCTCCGAAGCGCTGTCGCAGGCGTCGATGAAGATCGGCGAGGCGATGTACAAGGCGCAGCAGGCGGCCGAGCAGCAGGCCGGCGCGGCCGGCGGCGGTGCCGCCCCGGGCGGCCCCGGCGCATCCGACAAGGTGGTGGACGCCGACTTCGAGGAAGTCGACCCCTCCAAGAAGAAGCCCGGCTAAGCGAGGCGCGCGCCCGGGGCGAACCCCCGGGCGCGGCTTTTGCAAGAGCCAGCCGGCCCAACTTCGGTTGGACCTGTCGGATCGCGGGCCCACGGGAGATCCCCGTTGGGCCTTTTGCGCTGAACCTCTTCAGGGGAAATCGCCCCGGCCATGGCGAAGCGGGATTATTACGAAATACTGGGCGTCTCGCGTGAGGCGACCGAGGACGACCTGAAGAAGGCCTATCGCAAGCAGGCGATGGCCTATCACCCTGACCGCAACCAGGGTGACAAGGACGCGGAGGCCAAGTTCAAGGACGTGAACGAGGCCTACGACGTCCTGAAGGATGGCGAGAAGCGCGCCGCCTACGACCGCTTCGGCCATGCCGCCTTCGAGGGCGGCGGCGGTGGCGGCGGGGGTGGCGGCAATCCCTTCGGCGCCGGCTTCGAGGATATCTTCGAGGAGATGTTCGGCCGCTTCGGCGGCGGTCGCGGCGGTGGCGGCAACGGCCGTCGCCAGGCGGCCGGCCGCGGTGCCGATCTCCGCACCGCGGTCGAGATCGGCCTCGAGGAAGCCTTCGCCGGCGTCAAGAAGACGGTCCGCGTGCCCAGCAGCGTCTCCTGCGAGGCCTGCTCCGGCACCGGCGCCGAGGCCGGCTCCGCCGCGGCGCAGACCTGCCCGACCTGCCAGGGTGCCGGCAAGGTCCGCGCCCAGCAGGGCTTCTTCCTGATCGAGCGCACCTGCCCGACCTGCTCGGGCTCGGGCCGCATCATCAAGAATCCCTGCAAGGTCTGCCAGGGCGCCGGCCGGGTGCAGCGGGACCGCAACCTATCCGTCAGCATCCCCGCCGGCGTCGAGGACGGCACCCGCATCCGCCTGTCGGGCGAAGGCGAGGCCGGGCTGCGCGGCTCGCCGGCCGGCGACCTCTACGTGGATGTCGCCATTCGCCAGCACCCGCTGTTCCAGCGCGACGGCGCCAATATCTTCGTCCGGGTTCCCTTGCGGATGACCCAGGCGACGCTCGGCGGCGCGGTCGAGGTGCCGGTGGTCGATGGTGGCCGCGCCCGCGTCACCATCCCGGCCGGCACCCAGGCGGGGGACCAGTTCCGCCTGCGCGGCAAGGGCTTCTCCGTCCTCCGCAGTGCCGCACGGGGCGACATGTACGTGCAGGTCTCGGTCGAGACCCCGCAGAACCTGTCGAAGCGGCAGCGGGAGCTGCTGGAGGAATTCGAGGCCGAGGCGGAGAAGGGTGGCCGCAGCAGCCCGGAAAGCGAAGGCTTCTTCGCCAAGGTCAAGGAATTCTGGGACGGCCTGGCGCGCTGAGCGCCGGCCGCTTCCGGCCTTTCCCGGCGGGGAACTCCCCCCAGCCCGGCTCGTTGTGCCCATGACCGCCGTCTAATCCCCCCATCGGCGGTCATGGCAGGCGGCGGTGCGCACTTGGTCCCACCGCATCGCCGCCCGCCCCCCCCTCAATGAGGAGATTTGGTATGGCCATGCGCGAGAGCGGCGTGCCGGAAGCCTCCGTTGCGCCCGGCGCCGCGGTTGCCATCGAGGAAACCGCCCAGCTGATCGCCGCCGGCAAGGTCGGCGGCACCCCCGTCTACAACCGCCATGCCGAGCGCCTGGGCACGGTCGAGGACGTGATGCTCGACAAGCGCAGTGGCCGCGTCGCCTATGCGGTGATGAGCTTCGGCGGCTTCCTCGGCATCGGCGAGCGCTACCATCCGCTGCCCTGGTCCATGCTGAACTACGACGTGGACCTCGGCGGCTACCTGGTGGACCTCGACCGCGACCGGCTGGAAGGCGCCCCGAGCTATGCCGCCAGCGAGGAGATGGACTGGGCCGACAACAACTTCGGCAAGCGCGTCTCCGACTACTACGGCGTCCGCCCCTATTGGGCCGAGGTGCCCTGAGCTTAGACCGGGGCGCCCTGAGCACCGTCTGGACGAGCGGGGGCCTGGCGCCCTAGACCCGGTGGCGACACGCCACCGGACAGGGATCTCAGCCATGGCCATCCGCATCGGCATCGCCGGCATCGCCGGCCGCATGGGCCAATTGCTGTCCGAAGAAGTGGCCGCCGCCGGTGCCACCCTGGCTGGCGGCAGCGCCCGCGGCGATGACCCCGCGGCCCTGTTCGCCGCCAGCGACGTGGTCATCGATTTCACCCATGCCAGCGCCGCCGAGGCCCATGCCGCCGCCGCGGCTACTGCCGGAAAGGCCCTCATCCTCGGCTCCTCCGGCCTCGATGCCGCGCAGGAGGCCGCCGTGGCTGCCGCCGCCCGGCAGGTCCCCATCGTCTATGCCGCCAATTTCGCCCCCGGGGTGAACCTGTTCCTGGCGCTGGCCGAACGCATGGCCGCCGCCCTGCCCGGTGCCGACTACGATGCCGAGATCGTCGAGATGCATCACCGGCAGAAGGTCGATGCCCCCTCCGGCACCGCCGTCGCCCTCGGCCGCGCCGTCGCCCGCGGCCGCGGCACCACGCTGGAAGCGGCCGGCCAGGAAAGCGGGCGGGACGGCCATACCGGCGCCCGCGGCACCGGCACCATCGGCTTCGCCGCGCTCCGCGGCGGCCAGGTCGTCGGCGAGCATACCCTGCTCTTCGCCGCCGCCTCCGAGCATATCGGCCTGACCCATCGCAGCTTCGACCGCCGGGTCTATGCGACGGGTGCGGTCCGCGCCGCGCTCTGGGCCGCCGGCCGGGCGCCCGGGCTGTTCGACATGAAGCATGTGCTGGGCATGGCGTGACGGCAGGCTTCGCCGCCCGCTTCCCCCTGCTGTTCCACGTGACGGAGCGCAGCGCGCTCCCCTCCATCGCACGGCACGGCCTGCTCTCGGCCGCGGGCCTTGCCCGGCTGCTCGGCGCCACGCCCGACCTCGGCGCCAACCGCGGCGGCTGGACCCGCCTGGCCACGCCGGCGGGCGAGGCCCTGCTGCGCCGCCAGGGCATGCCGGATGCGGCGCTGGCCAGCCGGCTCGATCCCGCCATCGCCCTCGCCGACTGGCGCCGCTTCATCAATGCCCAGGTCTTCCTCTTCCCCGCCGAGGCCGCCGCCTGGCGCCTGCTGCGGGCCGAGCCGGGGCGCGACCAGGCCGTGCTCGCCTTCCCCACCGCGGCGCTGCTCGCGGCCGGCTGCGCCCTGTGCGTCTGCCGCTTCAACAACGGCTTCATCGACCGCAGCCCGCCCGGCCGCCGGCGGCTGCGCGCCTTCGCCGACTACCGCCCCATCGCCGCATGGCAGGGCGGGCCGGCCCCGCGCGAGGTGACGGTCGCGGGCGGCATCCCGGCCGGCACGCCCTTCACCCTCCGGACCGATCCAGGCCCGCTCGCCGTTTCGTAAGTTGCCGGCCGGTTGCCTTGCCCGCCTGTGGCTTGACCCCCCGCTTGGTGCCTGCGACACACGCCCGCCCCCATCCGGGGTCAGCCAGGCCGGGGTTTGCCGGACCATCCCCCGCGACAAGAGGCAAACCACGCCATGCGCGACAAAGGTGAATACCTTTTCACGTCCGAATCCGTGTCCGAAGGCCATCCCGACAAGGTCGCCGACCGGATCTCCGACACGGTGCTCGACACCTTCCTGGCGGCAGACCCCTATGCCCGGGTCGCCTGCGAGACGCTGGTCACCACCAACCGCATCGTCCTCGCGGGCGAGGTGCGTGGCCCGGAGGCCATCACCTCGGACCTGCTGATCCACAATGCCCGGATGGCCGTGAAGGACATCGGCTACGAGCAGGACGGCTTCCACTGGCAGAACGCCCATGTGGAATGCCACCTGCACGCCCAGTCCGCCCATATCGCCCAGGGCGTGGACGCGGCCGGCAACAAGGATGAAGGCGCCGGCGACCAGGGCATCATGTTCGGCTACGCCACGCGCGAGACGCCCGAGCTGATGCCCGCGCCGCTCTACTACGCCCACGGCATCCTGCGCCGCATCAAGGAGCTGCGTTCGATCGGCGACAAGCGCGTCGCCGGGCTGCTGCCGGATGCGAAGAGCCAGGTCACCCTGCGCTACGTCGACGGCAAGCCGGTCGGCTGCACCAGCGTCGTCGTCTCGACCCAGCACGAGGAGCACCTCGAGCAGGCCGAGATCAAGGCCATGCTGCGGCCGCTGCTGACCGAGCTGCTGCCCGCCGGCTGGAACGTCCCGGACGAGGAGTTCTACGTGAACCCGACCGGCAAGTTCGTCATCGGCGGGCCCGACGGCGACTGCGGCCTGACCGGGCGCAAGATCATCGTCGATACCTACGGCGGCGCGGCCCCGCACGGCGGCGGCGCCTTCTCCGGCAAGGACCCGACCAAGGTCGACCGCTCGGCCGCCTATGCCGCGCGCTACGTGGCGAAGAACGTCGTCGCCGCCGGCCTGTCGGACAAGTGCACCATCCAGGTGTCCTATGCCATCGGCGTGGCCAAGCCGCTCTCGGTCTATTTCGACCTGCACGGCACCGGCAAGGACGTGGACGAGGGCAAGCTGGCCAAGGTGATCGACGGGCTGGTCAACCTCTCGCCCCGCGGCATCCGCGAGCACCTGCACCTGAACCGGCCGATCTACGGAATCACCAGCGCCTATGGCCATTTCGGCCGGACGCCGGACCCGGAGAAGGGCACCTTCACTTGGGAGAAGACCGACCTGGTGGACGAGCTGAAGCGCGCCTTCAATCGTTGAAGTCAAACGCTGACTCCAGCTTTACCGCTGGCCTTGGGGGGTGGCGCCATGCCACCCCCCCTTTTTTTGTCGGGAACACGCCGATGACCGCCGACCGCCCGCCGCTCGCCGAAGGCATCCCGGACCGTCTCTATGGCCGCCGCCGCAGCCATCCGCTGCGGCCGCGCCAGCAGCGCCTGCTGGACGAGACCCTGCCCCGCCTGCGCCTGTCGCTCGCCGAGGCCGCCGACCCGCTGGCCGCCTTCGCCATGCCGGATGCGCCGTTGTGGCTGGAAGTCGGCTTCGGCGGCGGCGAGCACAGCCTGGCGCAGATCGCCGCCAATCCCGGCGTCGCCTATATCGCCTCCGAAGTCTTCGAGAACGGGCTCTGCTCCCTCCTCACCCATCTGGTGCCCGAGGGTGCCGAGGCGACCGGCCCGCTGCCCGGCAACCTCCGGCTCTGGCCGCAGGATGCCCGCCACCTGCTGAACGCCCTGCCGGAGGCCTGCCTCGACCGGCTGTTCCTGCTGTTCCCGGATCCCTGGCCGAAGTCCCGCCACGCCAAGCGCCGCTTCGTCAATCCGGCGATGCTGCCGCTGGTCGCCCGGGTGCTGCGGCCGGGCGCCACCTGGCGCATCGCCTCGGACGACCCGACCTACCAGGACTGGGTCGCGGAGGTGCTGGCGAACCAGCCCTTCTTCGAGGTGCCCGCCCCGGCGACCGCCCGCCCCGAGGCCTGGCCCGGCACCCGCTACGAGGCCAAGGCCCTGCGGGAGGGCCGCAGCCCGTTGTACTGGAGCGTGACGCGGCTCTAGGCTTCCCCAAAACCCAGGGGAAACGCCGCCATGGCCATCGACCGCCGCACCGCCCTCGCCATGCCGATTGCCGTGCCCCTGGCGCTCGCCGCCCGCCCCGCCGCCGCCTCCCCGCTCGATGCGGTCGAGAGCCGCTTCGCCGAGCTCGGCACCCTGCCCCTGCAGTCCGGCGCCAGCCTGCCGGAGGCCCGCCTCGCCTATGAATCCTACGGCACGCTGAATGCCGCCGGGACCAACGCCATCCTCATCACCCATGGCTATACCAGCAGCCACCACGCCGCCGGCCGCTACGCCCCGGGCAAGGCCCCGGCCGGCGTGGCGGAGAATGCCCCGGGCAGCTGGGACCTGATGATCGGCCCCGGCAAGCCGATCGACACCGACCGCTTCTTCGTCGTCTCCTCCAACATGCTGGGCTCCGCCTACGGCTCCACTGCGCCCGCCAGCCGCAACCCGGCCACCGGCCAGCCCTATGGCCCGGACTTCCCGGCGATCACCGTGGTCGACATCATCACCGCCCAGCGGCGGATGCTGGCCCGGCTCGGGGTGAAGCACCTGGTCGCGGTGATGGGCACCTCCTATGGCGGCTACCAAGCCTTCCAATGGGCGGTGACCTATCCGGACGACATGAAGGCCGTCATCTGCGTCAATACCGCGCCCAAGGGCAGCGGCGACCAGCGCCAGACTGAGGCGCTGATCGCCCGCCTCGCCGAGGACCCCAACTGGAACGGCGGCCGCTACTACGCCAATGGCGGCATCACCCGGATCCTGACCGGCATCCGCGTCGCCACCCTGAAGAATTACGGGATCGAGGCGCAGGTCGGCCCCAGATTCCCCGACCCGGCCGCGCGGGAGGCCGAGATCCGCCGCCTCGCCACCCCCTGGGCCCAGGCCTTCGACGGCAATTCCCTGGTCACCCTGCGCCGCGCCGCGGTGGATTTCGATGCGCAGAAGGATTTCGCCCGGATCAAGGCCAAGGTACTCTATGCCCTCACCACCACCGACCGGCTCTTCCCGCCCAGCATCGCCCCGGCGGTGATGCAGCGGCTCGCCGAGGCCAAGGTGGATGCCAGCTTCTTCGAAATCCGCAACGAGTTCGGGCATATCGGCGCCAATGTGGACAGCCCGGACTGGGTCCCGACCCTCGCGGCCTTCATGGCCAAGGCCAGCGCCTAGGCATTGGCTGGCGGGCCTGCTCGCCGGCCTTCTCGCCTGTCCCGCCACCGCCCAGCCGGCGCCGCCCTACAACCGCATCTACCCCCTGCAGGGCGGCCTCGCCCACGTCCCGGTCGAGGCCACCCCCGGCGCCGAGTACCAGGTCCAGGCCGAGGCCGGCGCCGTCGTCCGTCCCTGGGGCCCGGCCGAGCCGGATGGCACCCTCCACCTTCCCCCCGGCGGCTGGTACCGCCTGATCCGCCGCGACGCGGTCGGCGAGGCCGAGGCGCTCGGCCACCGCTTCGCCGCCGGCCTGGTCATCCTCGTCACCGGCCAGTCCCAGGCCTCCGCCGTCTTCGCCGATGGCCCGGCCGTCTCCGGCGCCTTCCCGCCGGAGGCCGGCGACCCGCCGGCGCCGCCCATCGCCGCCCTGCTCCACCATTGCGAGGGCCGCCCCGGCTGCGGTGCCGATGGCACGACCTGGACCGAGGTCGGCGACCGCCTCGGCGCCCGGGCCCTGCTGGCCGAGCTCGCCCGCCGGCTCGGCCCCGGCCTCCCCCTCGCCCTGGCCAATACCGCCTGGGGTGGCGCCAGCGCCGCCGACCTCGCGGACCCGGACAGCCCCGCCGGCCGCAACCTCCGCCGCATCGCCGCGGCCGCCGCCCCGGCCTCGGCCGCGCTCATCCTCGCCCATGGCACCACGGATGCCTTCCTCGGCACCCCGGGTGAGGATTACGCGGCCCGCATGGCGACCGTGGTCGCGGCGATGCGGGCGACGGGCGCCCCCGCCATGCCGGTGCTGATCGCCCCGCTCTCGCCCCTGCTGGGGCAGACCCGGCTGCTCGGCAGCGGCACCCTCGCCACCTGGCTGCTGCCCTGGGACAGCACGGTGCCGGCCGCCGCCCCCAACCTCGCCCGCCGGCTGCCGCTGGACCCGCGGGCGGAGGCCGGGGCCGCCGCCATCCGGCAGGCCCAGGACCGGCTGCGCCAGGACCTCGGCCTGCGCCGCGGCGGCGGCATGGCCGGCGTCACCCCCGGCCTCGACGGCGTCCACTGGACCGCCCGCGGCCTCCGCCTCGCCGCCCGGGAGGCCGCCGCCGCCCTCGCCGTGGCGCTCGGCACGCCACCATGATGCTTGCGACCCGCTTTCCCGAGGCCTATAGTCACTCGACTTTCACCATCCGAGCTTTAGGGGGGTGGCCTTCACGGGCCGCCTTTTTTGTTTTTTGACCGTAGAACGTCCGCAGCACGAGGGCCTCGAGGCCCGCATCGCCAATGCCATCGCGCCCACGATCGAGCACATGGGCTATGAGCTCGTGCGCGTGCAGGTCAGCGGCAAGGAACGCCCGGTGGTGCAGATCATGGCCGACCGCGCCGATGGCGCCGCCTTCCGGGTGCAGGACTGCGAGGCGATCAGCCACGCCGTCGGCGCCGTGCTGGACGTGGAAGACCCGATCAAGAACGAATGGGCGCTGGAGGTCTCCTCCCCCGGCATCGACCGGCCGCTGACCCGCGCCAAGGACTGGAATGCCTACGCCGGCCACCTGGCGCAGCTCGAGCTGACCATCCCCCAGGATGGCCGCAAGAAGTTCCGCGGCATGGTGCTCGGCGCCGATGCCGAGACCGCCCGCATGAAGCTCGAGGACGGCGGCGCCGAGCTGACCGTCGCCCGCAGCAATATCCGCCGCGCCAAGCTGGTCCTGACCGATGCGCTGATCGCTGCCACCGCGGCCGCGGCGGGCCTGCCGGACCAGGATGGGCTCGGCGAGGACGACGACGAGGAGGATGCCTCATCCTCCGATGCCCCCACCCCAGCGACGAGGAACTGACGCCATGGCCGTCGACATCACCATCGCGCGTCCGGAACTGCTGCAGGTTGCCGACGCCGTCGCCCGCGAGAAGATGATCGAGCGGGACGAGGTGCTCGAGGCGATGGAGCAGGCCATCCAGAAGGCCGGCCGCGCCAAGTACGGCCACGAGAAGGACATCCGCGCGGTCATCGACAAGCGCAACGGCGAGGTCCGCCTGTCCCGCTGGACCGAAGTCGTGGAGCAGGAGCCGGTCGAGAACGAGGCGACCCAGCTTCCCCTCCGCATCGCCCAGAAGTTCAAGCCCGGCATCAAGGTCGGCGAGTTCATCATCGACCCGCTGCCGCCGATCGACTTCGGCCGCATCGCCGCGCAGACCGCCAAGCAGGTGATCGTGCAGCGGGTGCGGGAGGTCGAGCGCAAGAAGCAGTTCGACGAATACAAGGACCGCGTCGGCGAGGTGCTGAACGGCGTCGTCAAGCGCACCGAATACGGCAACCTCATGGTCGACCTCGGCCGGGCCGAGGCGCTGCTGCGGCGCGACGAGACCATCCCGCGCGAGGCCTTCAAGAACGGCGACCGCGTCCGCGCCTATATCTACGACGTGCGGGAGGAACCGCGCGGCCCCCAGATCTTCCTGTCGCGCACCCATCCCGGCTTCCTGGCCAAGCTCTTCGCCCAGGAAGTGCCGGAGATCTACGACGGCATCATCGAGATCAAGGCGGTCGCCCGCGACCCCGGCTCGCGCGCCAAGATGGCGGTCATCAGCCGGGATTCCAGCATCGACCCGGTCGGCGCCTGCGTCGGCATGCGCGGCAGCCGCGTCCAGGCGGTGGTGCAGGAACTCCAGGGCGAGAAGATCGACATCATTCCCTGGTCGCCGCACAACGCCACCTTCGTGGTGAATGCCCTGGCCCCGGCCGAGGTGACCAAGGTGGTGCTGGACGACGAGGCCCGGCGGGTTGAAGTCGTCGTGCCGGATGACCAATTGTCGCTTGCCATCGGGCGCCGCGGCCAGAATGTCCGCCTCGCCTCCCAGCTCACCCGCTGGGACATCGACATCCTGACCGAGGCCGAGGAATCGGAGCGCCGGCAGGAGGAATTCCGCAAGCGCAGCGGTCTCTTCGTCGAAGCGCTGGATGTGGACGACGTCATCGCCGGGTTGCTCGTGACCGAGGGGTTCACCTCGGTCGAGGACATCATCTCGGTCGAGGACGAGGAACTGGCCGGCATCGAGGGCTTCGACGAAAGCGTCTCGGCCGAGCTGAAGCGGCGGGCCGAGGCCTTCCTGGAACGACGGGACGTGGAACTGGATACCAAGCGGCAGGAATTGGGCGTCGAGGATGCGGTTGCCGAAATCGGCGGCTTCAGCCCCTCGCAGCTCGTCGCGCTGGGCGAGAAGGGCGTGAAGTCGCTGGACGACCTCGCCGACCTCGCCTCCGACGAGCTGATCGAGATCATCGGCGCCGATGCGATGGACGAGGACACGGCGAATGCCGTGATCATGGCGGCGCGCGAGCATTGGTTCGCCACCGAGGACGGCGATGCGGCGGAAGCCGGCGATACGGCACCGGCTGGGGATGAGACAAATGACCGCGGCCCCCCAGCATGAGCCCGCACCGCCGGTAGCGACCGGACCCGACCTCCTCCCCGACCCGGCCACCCTCGTGGCCCCGGCCGAGGAGATCGACGAGCCCGAGACAGGCCCGCTGCGCCGCTGCATGGTGACGCGCGAGAGCCTGCCGAAGGAAGCGATGATCCGCTTCGTGCTCGATCCCGAGCGCGTTGTCGTGCCCGACCTCGCCGGCCGCCTGCCAGGGCGGGGAATGTGGTTGTCCGCCAGGACCGATGTGTTAGAACGCGCCCTGAAGCGCGGCGCCTTCGCAAGGGCGGCGCGCGGAACGGTGCAACTGCCCCCCGACCTTCGCGCACGGATCGAGGACGGCCTGAAGCGCCGGCTTCGTGATCTTGTCGGCTTTGCCCGGCGGGGCGGCCAGGCCGTCTGCGGCCGGGAAGCGGTGCGTGAATGGATGCAGTCCGGCAAGGCCGGTCTGTTGGTGGAGGCATCGGACGGCAGCCCGAACGAAAGGGCCCGGCTGGTCGGCAACCGGGGCTTCCGCGTGGTGGCCCCCCTGCCGGCCGAAATGCTTGGCGGCGTCTTCGGACGCGACCATGCGGTGCATGTGGCCATCGCGCCGGGCCGGCTGGCGGATTCCATCCAGGTGGAAGCCACCAGGCTGGCCGGCATGAGCGAGGCACCGGCGCCACCCGCCGCGACGCCGCGGCGCAAGGGTCCACCGAAGGGCGGACCTGACTAAGGCAGCCGGGCGCGTCGCACGCGCCGGTTGGGTTTTCTGGAACATCCCTGACGGGTATGTTCCCAGGCATACGTAATGACGTCAGACGGATCGGGTTCGGATCAACGCATGAGTGACCAGAACGACCAGGATGCGGCCAAGAGCCGGCTGAGCCTTCGGCCCGCCGGTGGCCGACTGGAACTGGGCAAGACGGTGGATGCAGGCAGCGTCCGCCAGAGCTTCAGCCATGGCCGCAGCAAGACCGTCCAGGTCGAGGTGGTGAAGAAGCGCGTCGTCACCCCGGGCACCCGCCCGGTGGTGGTGCCGCCGCCCCAGACCACGGCCCCGACCATCGGCAACCGCCTGCCGAGCCCGCCCACCACGGGCCGCCCCGCGGGCAGCGCCCCGGCGCGCGGCGCCCAGCCCTCCGCCGGCCGCCCGCTGACCCAGGCCGAGCTGGCCACCCGCCAGCGCGTGCTGGAGGAGCAGCGCCGCCTGGAGGCCCAGCGCCAGCGCGAGGAACGCGAGCGTCAGGCGCTCATGGTCCGCTCCGCCGCCGAGGAGGCCCGCCGCCGCGAGGAGGAGGAGCGCCGCGAGGCCGAGGAGGCCGCCGCCCGCGCCATCGAGGAAGCGCGCGAGCGCGCCGAGGAGGAGGCCCGCGCCGCCGCCGAGGCCAAGAAGGCCGCGATCGCCGCCATCGTCGCCCCGCCGCCGGATACCGGCGACGAGGACGAGCCGGCGCCGCAGCAGACGCCGCAGACCCCGGCCGCCGCCGTCGCGGCAGCCGCCGCCGCGGCCGCGGCCCGGGCGCGCCAGCAGTCCGTCACGCCGGCCCAGGTGGCCGCCGCGCGGCGCCCGGCCGGCACCCCGGCACCCGCCGCCCCGGCCGCCCCCGGCACGCCGGCCGCGAAGCTCTCGCTCCGCGCCCGCACCGCCGAGGAGGAGGACGAGGCACGCCGTGCCGCCGCCCGCCGTCCCGGCGGCGCCGTGGTCCCGGCGAAGAAGCCGGCCATTCCCGCGGTCAAGAAGAGCCTCGGCCAGGGTGACCGCCGCGCCGGCGGCCGCATCGACGTCCAGGCCGCGATCGAGGGCGAGGACGACCGCAGCCGTTCCATCGCCTCCATGCGCCGGGCCCGCGAACGCGAGCGCCGCCAGCAGGAGCTCGCCCGCCTCCGCGCCGGCACGGAGCGCGTGGTGCGCGACGTGGTGGTGCCCGAGACGATCACCGTCCAGGAACTCGCCAACCGCATGGCCGCCCGTGGCGGCGAGGTGGTGAAGGCGCTGTTCCGCATGGGCGTCATGGCGACGCTGACGCAGAGCATCGATGCCGACACGGCCGAGTTGATCGTCCAGGAGTTCGGCCACCGCATCAAGCGCGTCGCCGACAGCGACGTCGAGATCGGCATCGAGGGCGCGACCGACGCCGAGGCGGACATGCTGCCGCGGCCGCCGGTCGTGACCATCATGGGCCACGTCGACCACGGCAAGACCAGCCTGCTCGATGCCCTGCGCAAGGCGGATGTCGCGGCCCACGAGGCCGGCGGCATCACCCAGCACATCGGCGCCTATCAGGTGACGGTGCCCGACGGCAGCCGCGTGACCTTCATCGACACGCCCGGCCACGCCGCCTTCACCGCCATGCGCTCGCGCGGCGCCTCGGTCACGGACATGGTCGTGCTGGTCGTCGCGGCGGATGACGGCGTCATGCCGCAGACCATCGAGGCCATCAACCACGCCAAGGCCGCGAATGTCCCGATCATCGTCGCCATCAACAAGATCGACAAGGAAGGCGTCCGGCCCGAGCGCGTGAAGCAGGAACTCCTGCAGCACGAGATCGTGGTCGAGAGCCTCGGCGGCGACACGCAGGAGATCGAGGTCTCGGCGACGCAGAAGATCGGCCTCGACCGCCTGCTCGAAGCCATCACCCTGCAGGCCGAGGTGCTGGACCTGAAGGCCAACCCGAACCGGGCGGCCGAAGGCACGGTCATCGAGAGCCGGCTGGACCGCGGCCGCGGCCCGGTCGCCACGGTGCTGGTCCAGAAGGGCACGCTGCATACCGGCGACATCGTCGTGGCCGGCTCCGAATGGGGCCGCGTCCGGGCGATGCTCGACGACAAGGGCCGCCAGCTCAAGACCGCCGGCCCGAGCCAGCCGATGGAGATCCTCGGCCTCTCGGCCGTCCCCAGCGCCGGCGAGAATTTCGTCGCGGTGGAGAACGAGCTGCAGGCCAAGGAGATCTCCGAGTTCCGGCAGCGCCGCGCCCGCGACCAGGCCTCGGCGGCGACCACCGCCGGCCGCGGCACGCTGGCCGAGATGCTCGCCCGGGTTCAGCTCGGCGTGCAGAAGGAAGTGGCGGTCGTCGTCAAGGCCGACGTGCAGGGCTCCGCCGAGGCCATCGGCGTGACCCTGGGCAAGCTGGGCAACGACGAGGTGAAGGTCCGCGTGCTGCACAGCGCGGTGGGCCAGATCACCGAATCCGACATCCAGCTCGCCAAGGCCTCCGGCGCCGTGGTCGTCGCCTTCAACGTCCGCGCCACCAACCAGGCGCGCGACATGGCGCAGCGCGACGGCGTCGACATCCGCTACTACAGCATCATCTACGAGGTCTCGGACGACATCGAGAAGCTGTACAAGGGCAAGCTCGCCCCGGTGCAGCGCGAGAAGTTCCTGGGCTATGCGCAGATCCTGCAGGTCTTCGAGGTCAAGCGGATCGGCAACGTCGCCGGCTGCCGGATCACCGAGGGCATCGTCAAGCGCGGCGCCGGCGTCCGCCTGCTGCGCGACGGCGTGGTCATCCACCAGGGCGAGCTTTCGACCCTGCGGCGCTTCAAGGACGATGTCCGCGAAGTGGCCAATGGCTACGAATGCGGCATGAGCTTCGCCAACTACAACGACATCAAGGTCGACGACCAGATCGAGTGTTACGAAGTGGAGATGGTGGCCGCCACCTAGGCGGCGCCGCCTCTCCGGTCATTCCCGGGGCGCGGTGCTGCAAGGCACCGCGCCCTTCGCTTTTTCCAAGGGTCCAACCCCCCACCATGTCGCCTTCCAAATCGAGACATGCCGCTCCCGCGGCCGGCCCTTCCCAGCGCCAGCTGCGCGTGGCGGAGGAAGTCCGCCACGCGCTGTCGATCGTCTTCTCCCGCGCCGAATTCCGCGACCCCGACCTCTTCGACCTGCATGTGACGGTGACCGAGGTCCGGGCCTCGCCCGACCTCAAGCACATGACCGCCTTCGTCAGCGGCCTCGGCAAGGAATTGCCGGAAGCCCAGCTCAAGGCGCTGCGCCGGGTCGCGCCCTGGCTGCGGACCCAGGTGGCGAAGTCGGTCCGGCTGCGCACGGCGCCCGACATCCACTTCCAGCCGGATACCGCGCTCGACTACGCCATGCACATCGACAAGGTGATGCGCCAGCCGGAGGTCGCCCGCGACCTCGGCCCGAAGGCGCCCGAAGCGCCGGCCGACGCCCCGGCCGACGCCCCGGCCGACGCCCCGGCCGACGAATGAGCGAGCCCGCGCCCGCCACCGCCCTGCCGCCTTCGGCCCAGCCCAAGATCCGCACCATCGCCATGCCGGCGGATACCAACCCGGCCGGCGATATCTTCGGCGGCTGGCTGATGTCGCAGATGGACCTCGCCGCCGGCAGTGCCGCCGCGCAGCGCAGCCGCGGCCGCTGCGCCACCGTGGCGGTGGAGGCGATGAGCTTCCACGGCCCGGTCAAGGTAGGCGACGAGGTCAGCCTTTATGCCGAGATCGTCGGCACCGGCCGCACTTCTCTCCGCATCCGGGTCGAGGCCTGGCGCCGCTGCCGGGAATTCGACGTCACGCTGCGCGTGACCTCCGCCATCTTCACCTTCGTGGCGCTCGACGCCGCCGGCCGGCCCCGCCCGGTCCCTCCAGAGGCTCCCTGATGTCCACCGACGACACGACCAAGCCGGCGATCGACCTGACCCGGGGCGAGGAGCCCCGCGGCGAGCGGCCGCGCGGCGGCAAGCCCCAGCACGGCCGCAAGCCGCACCACCGCCAGCACAAGAAGCCGAAGGGCAAGGTGATCGACGGCTGGCTCATCATCGACAAGCCCTCCGGCCTCGGCTCCACCGATGTGGTGACGCGCCTCAAGCGCGCCTTCGATGCGCAGAAATGCGGCCATGGCGGCACGCTCGACCCGCTGGCGACCGGCGTGCTGCCGATCGCCTTCGGCACCGCGACCAAGACCGTGCCCTATGTGATGGACGGCACGAAGTCCTACCGCTTCACCCTGCGCTTCGGCGACCTGCGCGATACCGACGATGCCGATGGCACCACCATCGAAACCTCGGAGGCCCGCCCGACCGACGACCAGATCCGCGCTGCCCTGCCCGCCTTCATCGGCGACATCATGCAGGTCCCGCCGATCTATTCCGCCATCAAGCTCGGCGGCGAGCGCGCCTATGACCTGGCCCGCGACGGCCAACTGGTGGAGCTCCAGCCCCGCCCCGCCCGCGTCGACCGGTTCGAGCTGGAAAGCCGGCCGGACGCCGATACCGCGATCTTCTTCGTCGAGAGCGGCAAGGGCGTCTACATGCGCTCCCTCGCCCGGGACCTCGCCAAAGCCTGCGGCACCGTCGGGCATATCGCCGCGCTGCGCCGCATGCGGGTCGGCCCCTTCCACGAGCACACCGCGATTCCGCTGGACAAGCTCTGCGGTTCCAGCGATATCCCGCCCCCTTCCCCGGACCTCCTCCTTCCCGTGGCGACCGCGCTGGCCGACATCCCGGCACTGGCCCTCACGGAGGCGGAAGCCATGCGGCTCGGACAAGGCCAGGCCTTCAGCCTGGTCGATCTCATGGGCCGCATTCCGGACGCCGCGAACCCCAACGGGGGTCTCGTGCGCGCCATGGCGGGGGAACGGTTCGTGGGGCTCTGCCGCCTGGACTCCGGCCTGATGAAGGCGGAGCGCTTGGTGTCGCAGGAAGGTCTGCAACCGGTTGGCTGAACGCCGCCGATCCCCCTGACGGGGGCGGCCAATACGGAGAACAACCCGATGTCGACCAATACCATGACCGCCGAGCGCCGCGCGGCGCTCATCACCCAATATGCCACCAAGCCCGGCGATACCGGCAGCCCGGAAGTGCAGATCGCCCTGCTGTCCGAGCGCATCTCCGGCCTGACCGAGCACCTCAAGATCCACGCCAAGGACTTCCACAGCCGGCGCGGCCTGCTGGTGCTGGTCGGCCAGCGCCGTGGCCTGCTGGACTACCTGAAGGCGAAGAACCGCGGCCGCTACGACACGCTGATCGCCAGCCTCGGCCTGCGCCGCTAAAGACCGGGACCGCGAGGAGGCCCGGCCGGGGTCCCGCATCCCGGCCGGCGCCTTCCTCGCGTCTTCACGGACCGGTGGCCCCGATCCTTCGGATGCAGGGCTGCCGGGGCATCCCGGCCTTCCGGATATGCCCCGTATTTGTCCTGGACAGCAGAATTCCATGGCAATCCGTGCCCGTCCGGGCCATATCTCCGCCCCAAGGTCGAGCCGCGCCCATGGGGTGCGCCGGCCGACCGCCGCGCGTGGCGGGCTGACAGGACAAGCCGCTTAGCCCCCATCAGGGACGGCAACGGCGTTTCCGGCCACATGGATCCCCGGCAACGGGGGCGGCCTTCCCCCCTCCGGTGGATGGTTCCGCGTTCCATGCAGCCCGAAGCGCCGAGCCCCGCCCGCATCGGGCGATCGGCCTGCACTGGCACCTGCCGCGTCGCACCCCGGGCCCGCACCCCAGCCTCGAGGCTGGGCGGCGCCCGGTCCTGCAGCAAGACCGGCCTCCGATAGGCCGGCCCGGGTGCAAGCCCGGCCAAGGAACGACGCATGTTCGAGAATTACTTCCGCAAGGATATCGCCTGGGGCGGCCAGCTCCTCACCCTGGAAACCGGCAAGATCGCCCGTCAGGCCGATGGCGCCGTCGTGGCCCGCCTCGGCGACACCATCGTGCTCTGCACCGTGGTCGGCGCCCGTTCGGTGAAGCCGGGCCAGGACTTCTTCCCGCTGACCGTGAACTACCAGGAAAAGGCCTTCGCGGCCGGCAAGATCCCGGGCGGCTTCTTCAAGCGCGAGGGCCGGCCCTCCGAGTCCGAGACGCTGATCTCCCGCCTGATCGACCGCCCGCTGCGCCCCCTCTTCCCCGAGGGCTTCCGCAACGAGGTCCAGGTCATCGCGACCGTCCTCAGCCATGACCTCGAGAACGACCCCGACGTGGTCGCGCTGGTCGGCTGCTCCGCCGCCCTGACCCTCTCGGGCATCCCCTTCTTCGGCCCGGTCGCCGCCGCCCGCGTCGGCTACATCGACGGCCAGTACGTCCTCAACCCGACCATGGCGCAGCGCCAGACCAGCGCGCTCGAGCTGATGGTCGCCGGCACCGCCGAGGGCGTGCTGATGGTCGAGTCCGAGGCGAAGGAGCTGTCCGAGGACGTGATGCTCGGCGCCGTGGAATTCGGCCACAAGGGCTTCCAGACCGTCATCGCCGGGATCATCGATCTCGCCGAGCGCGCCGGCAAGGAGCCCTGGGCCCTGCCGGAGCCGTCGGACGCCATCGCCGCCCTCAAGGCCCGCATCACCGAGCTCGGCACCGCGCCGATGGCCGAGGCCTACAAGGAGACGCAGAAGCTGGTCCGCCAGCAGAATGTCTCCACCGCCAAGAAGGCGCTGGTCGCCCAGCTCACCGAGGAAGGCCTCGACGTCGAGAAGGCGAAGGGCCTGCTGAAGGAGCTGGAGGCGGACGTGGTCCGCAACGCCATCCTCGACACCGGCCTCCGCATCGACGGCCGCGACACCAAGACCGTGCGCCCGATCGTGGCCGAGGTCGGCATCCTGCCGCGCAGCCATGGCTCGGCGCTGTTCACCCGCGGCGAGACCCAGGCGCTCTGCGTCGCCACGCTGGGCACCGGCCAGGACGAGCAGATCATCGATGCGCTGCCGGGCGAGTACCGGGAGCACTTCATGCTCCACTACAACTTCCCTCCCTACTCGGTGAACGAGACCGGCCGCATGGGCAGCCCGGGCCGCCGCGAAGTCGGCCACGGCAAGCTTGCCTGGCGCGCCATCCGGCCGCTGCTGCCGGAGAAGGACAAGTTCCCCTATACCCTCCGCGTGGTCAGCGAGATCACCGAGAGCAACGGCTCCTCCTCGATGGCGACCGTCTGCGGCTCCTCGCTGGCGCTGATGGATGCCGGGACGCCGCTGAAGCGCCCCTGCGCCGGCATCGCCATGGGCCTGATCAAGGAGGACCGCGGCTTCGCCGTGCTCTCCGACATCCTGGGCGACGAGGATCACCTCGGCGACATGGACTTCAAGGTGGCCGGCTCCGACCAGGGCATCACCGCCCTGCAGATGGACATCAAGATCACCTCGATCACCTTCGCCATCATGCGTGAGGCGCTGGAGCAGGCGAAGGCCGGGCGTCTCCACATCCTCGGCGAGATGGCCAAGGGCCTGACCGGCGCCCGCGGCGAGGTCTCGGCCAATGCGCCGCGCATCACCGTGATCAACGTGCCGAAGGAGAAGATCCGCGAAGTGATCGGCTCCGGCGGCAAGGTCATCCGCGAGATCTGCGAGCAGACCGGCTGCAAGATCGACATCGAGGATGACGGGACCATCAAGGTCGCGGCCACCAGCACCGAGCAGGCGCAGCGCGCCATCGACTGGATCCGTGGCCTGACCGCCGAGGCCGAGATCGGCGCCATCTACAACGGGAAGGTCGTGAAGACCGCCGAATTCGGCGCCTTCGTGAACTTCCTCGGCGCCAAGGACGGCCTCGTCCACATCAGCGAACTGGCGAACGAGCGGGTCAACCGCACCACGGACCTCGTCAACGTCGGCGATGCGGTCAAGGTGAAGGTCCTCGGCTTCGACGACCGCGGCAAGGTGAAGCTCTCGATGCGGGTGGTCGACCAGGCCACCGGCGCCGACATCACCGACCAGGTCGGCGCCCGCCGTCCGGGCCCGGGCGGCGAGGGCGAAGGCCGCGAGCCGCGCGGCGAGTTCCGCCGCGACCGCGGTCCGCGCCGCGAGCGGACCGACGCCGCGGAGTAAGCCAGGTCGGTGTAAGTCTGGCCGTTCCGGCGCCGGGGGCCTCCCCTCCGGCGCCGGGATACCCATATGAAGTGCTGCTAAAGTTGAGGGCAGGCGCGTGAAGGCTATCAACGCAATCCGCATGGGCGGCTGCGACGTCCTCCCCCTGGTGGAGGGCGGCAAGGGTGTCGCCGTCTCGAATGGCAGCACCTGCGGCGCCTGGGCGTCGGGCGGCGGCGTCGGCACCTTCTCCGCCGTCAACGCCGACAGCTACGATGCCGATGGCCGGGTGATCCGCCAGATCTACCACGGCAAGACCCGGCTCGAGCGGCACGAGGAACTCGTCGCCTACGGCATCTCCGGCGGCATCGCCCAGGCGCGGGAAGCGCACGAGCGCGCCGGCGGCCAGGGCCGCATCCACTGCAACATCCTCTGGGAGATGGGCGGCGCCGAGCGCGTGGTCCGTGGCATCCTGGAAGGCGCCAAGGGCCTCATCAACGGCATCACCTGCGGTGCCGGCATGCCCTATCGCCTGGCCGATATCGCCAAGGATTTCGGCGTCTTCTACTACCCCATCGTCTCCTCCGGCCGCGCCTTCAGCGCGCTCTGGAAGCGGTCCTACGGCAAGACCCGGGAATGGCTCGGCGGCGTGGTCTACGAGGACCCCTGGCTGGCCGGCGGCCACAACGGCCTGTCCAACTCCGAAGACCCGCTGAAGCCCGAGGATCCCTATCCCCGCGTGCTCAAGCTGCGCCAGCAGATGCGCGAATTCGGCCTGGACGACACGCCCATCATCATGGCCGGCGGCGTCTGGTGGCTGGAGGAATGGCAGGACTGGATCGACAACCCGGAACTCGGCCCGATCGCCTTCCAGTTCGGTACCCGTCCCCTGCTCACCCAGGAAAGCCCGATCTCGGATGCCTGGAAGCAGCGCCTGCTGACCCTGCAGAACGGCGACGTGCTGCTGCAGCGCTTCTCCCCCACCGGCTTCTACTCCAGCGCGGTGCGGAACGAATTCCTCGACGAGCTGGAAGCCCGCAACGAGCGGCAGGTGGCCTATACGGCCGAGCCGATCGGTGACCATGTCGCGGAATACGGCGTCGGCCCGCGCAAGCGGAAGGTCTGGCTGACCCCGCACGACCGCGCCCGCGTCGCCGGCTTCGAGGCCGCCGGCTTCACCGAGGCGATGCGCACCCCCGACAATACGCTGATCTTCGTCACGCCGGCCGACCACGGCCAGATCGTGCAGGACCAGATCGACTGCATGGGCTGCCTGTCCTCCTGCCGCTTCTCCAACTGGGCGCAGCACGAGCCGACCTACGACAACGGCAAGAAGGCCGATCCGCGCAGCTTCTGCATCCAGAAGACCCTGCAGGACGTGGCGCATGACGGCGCGCTGGAAAAGAACCTGATGTTCGCCGGCCACAACGCCTATCGCTTCGCCTCCGATCCCTTCTATTCCAACGGCTTCATCCCGACGGCGAAGCAGTTGGTCGAGCGGATCCTCACCGGCCGCTGAGGCTCCTCCGGAACCGATGAAGGCGCGCGGCCCGCCCGGCCGCGCGCCTTCATCAATTCGGGCCGGCGGAGTGGCATCGCATTTGCAGTCGACTTTCCGCCATGACGATCCTCCTCGACGCCGAACCCGCCCCCGTCGCCTTCGACCCCGCAGCCACCGCGCTGGTCATCATCGACATGCAGCGGGACTTCCTGGAGCCGGGCGGCTTCGGCGCCGCGTTGGGCAACGACATCTCGCGGCTGGCCGCCGCCGTTCCGCCCTGCCGGGCGCTCCTCGCCGCCGCCCGCACCGCCGGCCTGCTGGTGATCCACACCCGCGAGGGCCATCGCCCCGACCTCAGCGACTGCCCCCCGGCCAAATGGGAGCGGGGCCTGCCCGGGATGCGCATCGGCGACCCCGGCCCCATGGGCCGCATCCTCATCCGCGGCGAGCCCGGCCACGACATCATCGCGGCACTCGCCCCCGCCCCCGGCGAGGTGGTGCTGGACAAGCCCGGCAAGGGCGCCTTCTGCGGGACGGACCTGGGCCTAATCCTCCGCAACCGCGGCATCGCCACCCTGCTCGTCGCCGGCGTCACCACCGAGGTCTGCGTCCATACCACCATCCGCGAGGCCAATGACCGCGGCTTCCGCTGCGTCGCCATCGCCGATGCCTGCGCCAGCTACTTCCCGGAATTCCATGCCGCCGGCCTGGCGATGATCAAGGCCCAGGGGGGCATCTTCGGCTGGGTCGCCCGATCCGCCGCCGTGCTGGCCGCGCTTGCATCCGCAGCCGTGCCGGGGTATAGGATTAATGTCTCAGATACCACGCGTCCTCATGGCCGGGCTCGACCCGGCCATGACGGCGACGCCGGAGCGGTCTTCCAAGTAAATTCAAAGGCTTAACCGGTAAAAATTTATTGGAATTGGTGAGTATTGAGCGGAATTTTACCGAATTTAGTCGAATTGAGCAGAATTTAGCAGGCTTTATCCGGCCTCAGACCCCCTCGACCAGGGCCACGTTCGAGACCGTCGCCGCCGCCCGCATGGCGATCAGCGGTGCGTAGTCCTGGCTGAAGTAGAAGGCCTTCAGCCGGTCCATGTCGGGGAATTCCAGCACCACCACCCGGTTCAGCCCGGGCTGGCCCTCCACCGGCGTCACCGCCCCGCCGCGCACCAGATACCGCCCGCCATAGGCCGCGATCATCGGGGCCACTTGGTCCCGGTAGGTCCCGAAGCCCACCGGGTCCGTCACCACGATATTGGCGATCAGATAAGCGCTCATGCGTTCTCCACCTCCTGCACGATCTGCCAGAGGCGGCGGAAGACCACCTCCCGCACCACCCGGTCGATCTCGCTGGGCGCCGCCTGATCCGGGTGGAATTCCCGGGCGAGGCGGCGCTTCAACCGGTCGAACTTCTCGTCCTGCGTCCCTGCCGCCAGCCGCGCCTCGGCGGCCTCGGCCCGCTGCCGCCAATCGGCCGCCGCCAGCCCGTCCGGCTCGGCCGGGGGCGGCACCTCGGCGTCGCGGGCCAGCACGGCATGCCAGCCGCTGTCGTCCGGCCGGGCGATGTCGCCCAGCCGCTCCATGTCCTGCACCATCTGCAGGGCCGCCCGCTGCTCCAGGCGGAAGACGTCCATCAGCAGGCGGGCGCTGACCCGGTCCTGCCCGGCGACGAAGCGCCGGGCCGCCTTCAGATCGACCCCCTCCGGCATGGCCTCAGGCCAGGGGGGCCATCGGGGCGCCGATCGCCGCGTCGCGCGTCATCTTGCCCAGCGTGTTCCAGCCACGCTCGTATTGCGGCGGCACCTGCAGGGTCTCGGTCCGGCCCAGCACGGCGGCGGCGCGCAGCGGCCAGTAGGGCTCGCGCAGCAGCACGCGGGCCAGCAGGATCAGGTCGGCCTTGCCCTCGGCCAGGATGTCCTGCGCCTGCTCCGGCTCGGTGATCAGCCCGACCGCGGCGACCGGGATGCCGGCGCCCGACTTCACCGCCTCGGCACCCGGCACCTGATAGCCCGGGCCGAGCGGGATCTTCTGCTCATGGTGCAACCCGCCGGAGGTGACGTCGATCATGTCGACGCCCAGCGCCTTCAGCCGGGCCGAGAGCGCCACCGTCTCTTCCGTGGTCCAGCCGCCCGGCACCCAGTCGGTGTGGGAGATGCGGACGCAGAGCGGCACGTCGTCCGGGATTGCCGCCCGCACCGCCCGGGTCGCTTCCTCGACGATCCGCGCCCGGCCGTCGAGGTCGCCGCCCCAGGCGTCGTTGCGCTGGTTGGACAGCGGCGAAAGGAACTGGTGCATCAAATAGCCATGCGCCGCATGCAGCTCGATGAAGCGGTAGCCGGCCTGGATGCTGCGCTTCGCCGCGGCGGCGGTATCGGCAATGACCTGGGCGATCTCCGCCTCGCTCATCGCATGCGGCGTGGCGTAGTCGCCGAAGGCGACGGCGCTGGGGCCCAGCGGCTCCCAGCCCGGGGTGGCGGGGCCATGTTCCCAGGCCTGGCGGCGGCTGGCCTTGCGCCCGGCATGGGCGATCTGGATGGCCGGGACCGAGCCCATGGCGGCGATGCCCTCGGCCAGCTTGGCGAGGCCGGGGATCTGCGCATCGGACCAGATGCCGAGGTCGGCCGGGGAGATCCGCCCCTCCGGCGTCACCGCCGCCGCCTCGGTCATCACCAGCCCGGCGCCGCCGACCGCGCGGGAGACGAGGTGGTGGTAGTGCCAGTCGGTCGCGCGGCCGTCCTCGGCGCAGGAATACATGCACATGGGCGAGACGCCGATGCGGTTCTTCAGGGTCACGCCCCGGAGGGTGAGCGGGGCAAAGAGATCGGTCATGGGCCAGGACTCCAGGGCGGCAGGCGCCCGAGGCGGTTTTCGAACAGGACGAACCAAGCCGGCTCGCCGGCGGGCCGGGGCAGCAGATATCCCTGGGGGTCCGCGGCGAAACGGGTGCGGGTCACGCTGTCCAGTACATTGCCCCCGACCACCTCCACCGCGCCAGGGCCCGCCGCCACGACGATATCGCAATGCATCGGCCGGAAACGCCCAGCATCCGCCGCGCGCTGGCGCCAGTCCTGGATGGGCGTGCGGCCGCGATCGGCACAGAGCAGGTCGCCGGGACGCGGCGCCATCTCGGCCGGGGCGCGCGGCAGGAAGGGTGCCGTCGCGGGGAAGGCCAGCGCATCGCGGATCAGCGCATCGACGTAATCCGCATGCGCGGCGGAGGGCGGGAATTCCCGCCGGTCCACCCCCGCCGCGGCCATGACCCAGCTGATGAAGGCGGCGGACCAGAAGGGCTCCCGCCACAGGGCCTCGCCATCCGGCCTGCCGGCCAGGGCCGCGGCATAGAGCCGGCGGTTGCTGGCGATGGCGCCCTCGTCGTCCGGCACCGCCCGCCAATAGGCCAGGACGCGGGGGAAATTGGCCGGATCGCTTTCGGCCTGGGTGGAGGCGGGGCGCTGGCCAGGGTTGGTAACGGTGCTGCCCCAATCGACCCATTCGGCCAGGGCCAGGCGCACCATCCTTTCCCGCGCGGCGGGCGGATAGGCGATCGGCGGGGCCGGGCGCGGCGGGGTGGCGCAGCCGGCGAGCAGCAGCAGGAGGAAAACGAACCGCATGCCGCGGCTGTACAGCAGGGGCCCTGCCCCCGCATCCCGCTTTTGCTCCATGAGCCTAGCTCACGTTTACGTGATTTCATGCGGAATCCATCCTCACGGGAGCGTGAAAATGTATACTGTCTGCGTTCAGGCAGTGCCTTGGACGTCTCCTCCCAGTGATTGGGTGCCGCAACCTGGGGTTGGGCATCAGATCGCCACTTGGGGCCGGCTGGTACCGGAGTTCTCCGGTGCCGCCGGCCCATTTTTTTTGCCTACTGCTCGACGCAGCAGACCAGCTCATGCTGGCCATCCGGCAGCCTGCGCCGCACCAGCCGGTCCGCCATGCGGCTCATCAGCGCCAGCACGACCCCATGGGCCACCGCATCCTCGTCGACATCCTCGTCGAGGCTGGGGGGTGGCCCCGGCATCAGCGGCACGCCTTCCCAGCGGAAGCCGACCTCCAGCACATACTCGTCGAAGCGGGTCGAGATCTCGATCGAGGGGCCGGTCGCCAGGGTGGTGGCGGCCTCGTTGAATTCCTCGGCGAGCTGGACGAGGCGGCGGATGGCATCGGTCCGGGCGCCGGCCAGGCCGCCGCTTTCCAGCAGGAACTGCTTCATCGGCTCGAAGCCGCTTTCCGGCGCCCAGGCCAGCCGGGTGGATTTGCGGGCGCCGATCTGGAAGACCGCATTCAGCGCCAGGGCGGTCAGCAGGCCGAGCACCAGGGAGGAGCCGACGATGGACTGCACCACCGGCGGCAGCGACTGCTGGTAGAAGGCCGGCAACTCGTCGAAGGAGATGCCCAGCAGGAAGCCGAGGCCGACGGTGACCGTCCGCCGCGCATCCAGCAGCCGCTGGCCGAGGATCGAGACGCCCGACAGCACGATGAAGGCGGAGGCGAAGAGCAGCGCCGCGCCCAGCACGCTCTGCGGGATGGCCAGCACCAGGGTGGAGGATCCCGGCAGCAGCGCCAGCAGGATCCAGCCGATGCCGACGCCGATGGCGACCCGGCGGGACAGCACCTCGGTCGCCACCGCCAGGCCGACGCTGGCGGAATAGGTGTTCAGCCCGACGGTGCCGATCAGCCCGGCGGCCAGGGTGCCCAGGCCATCGGCCAGCACGCCCGCTTCGATGTTGTCGTAGTCCGGCCGCTGCCACCCCCGGTCGTTGGCGCGCTGGCTGGCGACGATATCGCCGAAGGCGCGCAGCGTGCAGGCCAGCGCCCCGGCGAGGAAGCCGGGCAGCAGCGCCGCCTCGAAGCTCGGCATCGCCAGCGGCCAGGCGATCACCGCCACCGGCACGCCGGGGCGCGGCGGGCCATCGGCCCCGGCCAGCAGGCCATGCAGCAGGTAGAAGGCGGTGCCCGCCGCCAGCCCCAGCAGCACCGACATGGTCCGCAGCCGCGGATTGCCCCAGACGGCCAAGCCCACCGTCGCCGCCAGCGCGGCCAGCGCCGCCCCGGTGCGGTCCATCGCCAGGGGATCGGCCTCGCCATGGCCGACCACCAGCTTGAAGGCGACGATGCCGAGGATGATGCCGATCATTAGCACCACCAGCCCGACGATCTCGATCGGCAGATAGGGCCTGAGGCGGCGGATGACGCGGCTGAGCGCCACCTGGGTGAGGCCGGCGGCGATGGTCAGCCCGGCGACGGCACCGAGGCCGCCATGCGCCGCGGCGGCGAGCGCGGGCGGCAGATAGGCCGCGGTGAAGACGGCGGGCAGCAGAAAGCCGCTGCCGATGCGCCGCCGGCCCCAGGCCTGGGCCAGGGTCGCCAGGCCCATCGCCAGCATCGAGAGCGCGATGTAATGCGCCTGGGTGCCGGCATCCGCCCCCGCCGCCCGGGCGATGAGCAGCGGGAAGACCAGGGTGACCGCCATCAGCCCCATGTGCTGGGCGACGGAAGGGAGCAGCACGGCCAGGGGCGGCCGGGCGTCCAGCGCGTAGCGGGTGCTCATGCCCGGGGCCCCTGCGTCACGGGCGCCGGAGGACTTCGCCGGTGGTCGGGTCCATCATGAAGACCGAGGCCATCAGGCCGGGGATCAGCGGCGCCGGCATGGAGAAAGCCAGGGAGCCGGTCGGCGTGGCGCCGAGACGGATCTGGTAGAGCGCCAGGGTGCGGTTGGCGGGGTCGTTGGCCGCGGCCTCCTCCAGCCTTTCGCGGGCGCGGTCCACCCGTCCCTCGGCCCAGTCGATCAGTGCCCAGACGATGGTGACATAGGAACCGAAGTTCGGGATCGGGTGGCGGACCGCCAATTCCTCCCCGCGCGCGGCCTGGCGCCGGGCGGCGTCCAGGTCGCCCTGGGCGATGGAAAGGAAGGCGCCGTTCAGCGCATAGAAGGCGCGGGCGGAGGCCATGACATTCGGCGCCTCCGAGGCGCGATGGACCGCCTGCATCGAGGCGGCGAGGTCGTTCTCCGCCAGCGCCAGCACCGAAAGCAGGCTGAAGAGCGCCGAGCGCTCGATCTCCTGCCCCGGCTCCCACTGCCGGCGCAGCAGTCGCTCGGCATCGGCGCGGGTCTGGCGCAGGCTGCTGCCATCGCCTTCCAGCCCATCCCGCAGCCGGGCGAGGGTGACGCGGAAGGGGGCGATCTGCTCGAAGGCGGCGACGGCGGCGGCGCGGACCAGGCTGACCGCATCGCCATCCTCACGCGCGACGGTCAGCCGCGCCATCCGCCTGCCGTCGCCCGACAGCACGATCTCCATGCCGAGGCCCGGGCTCCGCTCGATCATGGTCGCCGAGACGCGGATCGGGCTGAGGCCGAAGAGATCCTGCATGGCGCCGGTCAGGTCCTGCATCCGCATGGATTCCGCCAGGGCGCCGATGACGGTCTTGCGGGAGGCGATGCGCGGCACCGGGACCGGCACGCCGGAGGGCGTGTCCAGCACGCGGGAGAGTTCGGAGACGAAGATCTCCTCCGCCGCCTGGGGTGTCAGCCCGGCCGAGGCCACCTTGGGCGGCAGGCCGACGGAGACGGCCATGGTGCTGGCATTGATCGCGGCATCGCCGGCGATCAGGCCGAACATCACCGCGGCGAGGAAGCCGAGCGTTGCCAGATCCATTCTGTGTCACTCCGAAGGGGCGGAGTGGCGGCCCAGCCGCCACCTGAGGGAACGACCCTAGGCGGCGGCGGCATAAGGAATGGTAAGCGCTGCGGCCTCAGAAGCGGTTGTTCAGCCGCAACAGGAAGCGGGTCTCGTCGAAATTCGCCGCCTTGTCGTAGCGGAAGGCGCCGCCGAGGCTGAGCTGCGGCGTCAGCGCGTAATCCAGGTCGGCCCGGATGCCGCCGATGAAGCCGTTCTGGGTCTGGCCGGGGAAGCGGGCGACGGTGGCGCCGGTCGGGTCGGCCGCGGCCGCCTGCACGGCCCGGGCCTGCAGCGCCCGGTCGTTCGGGTAGAGGTCGCTCGCATTCTCCCGCCAGTTCACGTAGCCGACGGTGCCACCGACCCGGTAGCTGAGGTCGCCGATGCGGCTGCGGTACTCGAGCGGGATGTTGATCGCGGCATAGCTCTGCGGGCTGTAGTAGCCGCCCTGGCCGAAGGTGAAATTGCGCAGGTTCTTGTCGAAGCCGAAGTAGACCAGGTCGATCCCGGTGGTGAGCTCGGTGTCGCCGTCGCGGATGATGGGGTAGCCGAAGCCGGCGCCGCCCTCGGTGCGGTTGTTGCTGGCGACGTTGTCGCCCTGGTACTGCGAATAGCCGCCGCCGGCGTAGATGTAGCCGCGGCCGACCGGGACCTCGACCTGGGCGCGGCCGCCGGTGCGGGTCACGCCGCCCCAGTAGCGGCCGGTGCCGGGGTCCCGCACGCCGCCCCAGGACAGCAGGCTGTCGGTGATGGCGCGGCGTTCGCCGGTGAAGCGGAAGCGCAGGTTGTCCGTCACCGCCGGGGCCAGCTCGATGCCGCCGAGGATGGAGGTGGTGTGGAAGCCGATCGGCGTGGTGCCGACATCGGCCTTCAGCCAGTCGCCGGCCGTATAGCCTACGCCGAAGCCGACGCCGGAGGCGGAGGTGGTGCTGCTGGCGATAGTGGCGGCATTGACCGTCCCGGTGCCGAAGCGGCGGCGGGTGCCCGCATCGGCGCCGAGCTTGCCGGCATCCGCGGTGACCGGGCTGATGGTCGCGCTCAGCCGGCCGCCGACCACGCCCGGCGAGACCGAGGCCTGGAAGGTGCCGGAGATTTCCTGCAGCCGGTCGATGCCGGCCGAGCCGGAGCGGCTGCGGCCGCCGACGGTGCCGAGCACCCGCGGCGCGGTCTGCTCCTCGAGTGCGGCGAGCTGCGTGGCGATGTCGCGCGCCACCGGATCGCTCGGCAAGGCCACCAGGCTGGGCCGGCCAGGGGCGGTGACGCCGGCGGAGACGCCGCCGCGGGCGAAGGGATTTTCCTGCCCCGGGAAGCTGGAGGGCGGGGCACCGGCCTGGGCCACCGTGGTGGGGCGGCCGAGTTCCTGCTGGCGCTGGACGGCGGCGGTCTCCAGCGCGCGGCGGGCCCGGCTGTCCTGGCCGAAGGCGCGGGCGACGCGGGCTTCCAGCACCGTCGCGCGGCTGTCGCGCGGGGCGAGCGCCAGGCCTTCGGCGACCAGCGCCTCGGCCCGGTCGCGGTCCCGCAGGGCGATGGCGGCATCGATGGCGCTGCGGCGGGCATCGAGGTCGCGCGGGTCGCGCGCCAGCACCTGCTCGGTGATGCGCAATGCCTCCGCCGGGCGGCGGGCGCCCTGGTAGAGCCGGGCCAGGGCCAGGCGCAGCTCGGGGCTGTCCGGGTTGCTGGCCAGCACCGGGCGCAGGCGCTCGAAGGCCTGGGCCTGGTCGCCGGATTCGTTCAGCCGGTCCGCGGCGCGGACGGCGATGCCGGTGCGAAGCGAGGCGAGGTCGCGCCGCTGCTCGGCCGGCAGGTTGGGGGACTGGTCGGCGGTATCAGCCAGGGCCGAGGCCTCGGCCTCGAGCCCCGCGCCGAGAAGCGCGCTGGCGATGGCGAGCTGGGCGCGGGCGCCGCCGCCGCGGTTCACCGTCTGGCCGATGCGGGCGGCCTCGGCGGCGCCGAAGCGGTCGTTCACCTCGGCGAATGCGCGGATGACGGCGGCGGCGGTATTGCCGGAAGGGTCCGGCCGGGCGGCGAGCTGGAGGAGCTGCTGGCGCCCCTCCCCCGTCCCGGTCCCCGCGTTGGCGCGAAGCTGGGCGCTGGCGCGGGTGATATCGGCCTGGACCCGGGCGCGCTGCTGCAGCCGGGCCATGTCGGCGCTGCGGCGGGCGGGCGGGATGCGGTTGAGCAGCGCCTCGACATCGGCCGGGCGGCCATCCTCGTCGGCGAAGAGGGCGGCGGCCATGACGCTGTCGGTCGAGCCGGCGCGGACGGCCAGTTCCTCGACCAGGGCACGGCCCTCGCCGGCGCGGCCCTGGCGGCGGAGCGCACGGGCGAGGTCGAGCCGCACCCAGGGATCGGAGGGGGCGAGGCCCATGGCATTGCGGAGGATGGCGCTGGCGACGCCGGGGTCGCTGCTGCGGGCGGCCTCGGCGCGCATCTCGTTGGCCTGGGATTCGGCCGGGGAGACCGCCGGGCGGGCGGGGGTGGCGACGGCCACCATCTCGGAGACGCGGCCCTGGGCCCGCAGCGCCTGGTTCAGCCCGGCCTGGGCCGGGGCGAAGCCGGGGCGGCGGGTGAGCGCGGTGCGGAAGCGCTGCTCCGCCGCGGCCGGGTCGTTGCGGCGCAGCGCCAGCTCGCCGAGCAGGGTCTCGGCATCGGTCTTGTCCTCGGCCTCGCGCCGGACGGCGCGGCGGAGGACCTCGTCGGCCTCGTCCAGCTTGTTGGCGCGCAGCAGGGCGCGGCCCTCGGCCAGCTCGGCGCCGTAGCTGGCGCCGTCCAGCGCCCGCTGCCATTGCGGCGCCTTGGCCGGATCGGCGGCCATGGCGCGTTGCAGCAGGCTGCGGGCCTCGGCCTGCTTGCCCTCGCGCAGCCGGACGATGCCGAGGCCGCCGAGGGCATCGGCGTCGTTCGGATTGGTGGCGAGTGCGGCTTCGAATTGCCGGGTGGCATCGCGCAGCCCGCCGGCTTCGAGCCGGACGAAGCCCTCCTGCCGGGCGGTGGAGCCGGCGTCGGCGGTGGCGGTCGCGCGCGCGGCCTCGGCGCGGCGGCGGAGGTCGGTGTCGTCGGGGAAGCGGGTCAGGTAGCCCTCGACCTGCGGCGCCAGGGCCGGGTCGCCGACGCTCCAGACCAGGGCCTGGCGCCAGGCGCGGCGGGCATCGGCGGAGACGGCCGGCTGGTCGGCCAGCTCGGCCAGGCGGCGGATGCCGTCGGCGCGCGTCGCGGCCTGGTAGGTCAGGGTCTGGGCATAGGCGAGGCGGGCGCGCGGGTCGGCGTTCTGGCGCTCGGCGATGCGGCTGAGGCCGCGGCGACCTTCCTCGGCGCTGCCCTCGGTGCCGGCCAGGGTCTGGTAGTATTCCAGGGCGAATTGCTCGGGCGGGCCCTCGGCACCGAAGACGGCGCGGTAGCGGGCGGCGGCCTCGGCGGATTTGCCGTCGCGGGCCAGCTGGCGGGCGACATCGAGCGCGGCGCGGTCGAGGGTGGCGCCGCGCACGGCGCTGTCCACCTGGGTGCGCTGTTCCTCGGTGCCGCCGGCGGCGCGCAGGCGGGTGAGGTAATTGGCGGCGGCGGTGCGGTTGTCGCGCACCGCCTCGATCCGGGCGGCGACGGCCAGGGCATTGGGGTTGCGCGGATCGGCGGCCAGGGCGCGCTCGATGGAGAGCACGGCGAGGTCGGCGCGGTCCTGGGCCAGCCAGCGTTCGGCCTGGCGCACCAGCAGGTCGATGCTGGCACGGCTGGTGGCGGGCTGGCCGGGCGACTCCGCTGCCGCCGGTTGCGGCGCGGCGATCGGCGGCAACGACGGCAGCGGGGCCGTCTGGGTCGGCGCCGGCTGGGGTGGCGCCGGCTGGGCCCGCGCCGGCTGGGCCAGGGCGGCGGCCGGCAGGGCCAAGCCCAGCAGCCAGAAGGGCGTCGCGCGGGCCATGCTAATGCGCCTTCTCGACCGGGGTGCGGGCACGCAGGCGATTGATCGCGCGGCGGCGGAGCATCCAGTAGAAGGACCCGCCCATCATCAGCGCGGCGCCCAGCAGCAGCAGCAGCGCCCGCTCCGGGTGATTGCCCAGCCAGAGCTGCGGCAGCAGCCACCAGGGCAGCTCCCCCACGTCGTAGCGCGGCATCGCGCTATAGGCCGCCACCGGCCCACCGGCGAGGATGGCGACATCCCCCTGGATCCGGCGGGATTGCACCGGGTCCCGCATGGCCTGCGCCATGGCGGCCATGGCGGCCTGGGTCGCGCCGGTGATGGCGACGATGGATTTGCCGGAGGCCAGCGGGCTCTCGGCGCCGATGATGGCGCCCAGCCCCTCGCCGCCGTCGCTCAGCGCCGCGGCGGCGCGGTTGCGGTCGCCGCGGCCGGGCGCATCGAGGAAGAGGGCGCGGACATCCTGGAAGGCATCCGGCAGGGCGAGCACCAGGCGTTCCCCTTCCAGCTTCACCGGCGTCTCCTTCAGCAGCGTATTCAGCGCCGGTGCGCGGCCGAGCGAGCCGATCACCAGCAGGTCCCGCTGCGCGACCGAGGGCAGCGCATTGGCATGCACCACCTGCAGGCCGGTGGCGGGCAGGCCGACCAGGACGGAGAGCTGGCCGATCAGGTCGAGGAAGACCTGCATCTCGGTCGGGCTCGGCCGTTCCGGCAGCACCGCAGCGGTACCCGACAAATCTGCATATTTGGTGAAGGGGAAGCCGGCGGAGGCGAAGAAGCCGAGGTTCGGCATGCGCGCATGCCGGTGGATGCGGCGCAGGTCGATGGTGCTGTCCGGCTCGACCGAGGCGCGCAGGTCGCCCGGTGTCGCCACGCATTCGCCGCGCGCCAGCGGCCGCAGGTCGAAGCGGAGCTGCAGCTCATCCCGCCCGAGCAGCAGGTAGGACGGCACGGTGGCGCTGCCGCTGCGGATTTCCGCATCGCCGAAGACGGCGCGGCGGAGATAGTCGAACGGCCCCCAGAGCTCCCCGGCGCCGAGCGGCAGGGAGCGGATATAGGTCTCGGAGACGGAAACATCGAGGCGCGAGGCGCCGATATCGATCACCGGCCCGGGCGGGGCGCGGAAGCGGAGGTCGACCGGGAAGCCGCGGTTGCGGAAGGTGAGGATATCCGGCGAGGTCCGCAGCGGGATGCGGATCGGCGCCGGGGCATAGCCGGCGCCCTGCAGGTCGGCACGCTCGACCAGGCTGCCGAGGGTCATGACGCGGTCCGTCGCCACCCAGCGCGGCGCATCATAGGGCTGGCGCGGGGCGACGCTGGGCTGGACGACGCGGGCGACTTCCCCCGCGAGCGCGGCACGGCCGACCGCGAGCGCCATGGCGGCGGCGGCGGCCTCCGGCTCGGTCCGGCCGCCGATGACCAGCAGCGTCCCGAAGCTGTCCGAGGGATTGGCGACCATGGCGATGGTCGGTCCCTCGAAGCGCGGCAGGGCGAGGCCGGGGACGGCATCCGAGCCGACGGCGATGACGAGGGCATCGCCCTTGCGCGGCGGGGTCCGCTCCACCGGGAAGGTGGCGCCGCGGTAGTCCGCCTGCACCGCGAACCAGGAGGCGGCGACGGCGGCGGCGCGCAGCCCGGCCGGGCCGGTGCTTTCGGCCAGCACCACCGGCAGGGTGAGCGTGCCGCGCAGCACCCGGCGGTCGAACAGCGGCTCCGGCAGGCGGGCCAGGTCGCGCTGCGGCGGCAGGCGCTCGATCCGCATGGAGACGGTCGAGAGATCCGAGACGGTGGCCCAGAGCAGGCCCGAGAGCGGGTCGTTGCACTCGACCGCGTAGCGGCCGGAGAAGCGGAAGTTCAGCCGGTTGATCTCGCTGAAGAACAGCGGGTCGAGCGGGAAGTCGATGGGGCCGAAGGATTGTCGCGCCGGCTCGACCGGCACGGTGCCGATCGCCTGGTCGTTCAGCGAGATGGCGATCTGCGAGAGCGAGGGAATCAGCGAGGGCGAGGTGGCGCCGGCCAGCGACAGCTTCGCCTCGGTCACCACCTCATCGGCGCGGAGGCCGAATTGCACGCCCTGGAGATCGGAGACACCGCGGAGCTGCATCGGGCCGCCGAGGCCGAGATCCCGCAGGGTGGGGCGGATTTCCCGGACGCCATCGACCGGCTCCGGGGCGAAGCCGCGGCCGGGCGGCGCGGCGGCGAAGGGCGCCTGCACCGGGACGGCGGCGGCCGGGGCAAGCGGAGACGGTGGCTGGGCCACCGGCGCGGCCTGCCCGGGGGAGGCCGGGCTGAGCGTGGGGAGCTGCGTCCGGACCGGGGCCGGTTGCGCCAGGGCCGCGGGCGCCAGCAGCAGCAGGCCGAGCACGGCGCCGAGGGCAGTCGCGGCGGCGGCGCGGGGGCGGCGCGGCTCGACCACGTCGGAGACGCGGACCGGGGCGGCGGCGGCCGCACTGGCCGGCACCGGGCGTTGCACCAGCTGCTTCGGGAAGGCGATGCGGTACTTGCGGAACACCGCATCCGCGGTGGCCAGCACCACGTTCAGCAGCGAGCGCAGCGGCCGGTCCACCGGCCAGTCGTCCCAGTGCAGCCAGGCATCCGGCCGGCCGAAGAACAGCCGGGCGACGGCGGCTTCCTGCGCCAGGTTCTCCACCACGAAGCGCAGGAAGACCTCGTCGTCGACCCAGCGCAGCACCTCGGCCTCGACCTTGATGATCTCGCCGCAGCTCTCGAAGGCGACCACCGCGCGGTCGCCATCGGCGGTGCCGAGCGGGCGGGCCAGGGTGATGCGGGCGCCGGAGAGGGAGATGTTCGAGCTATGCGCCTTGATCGCCTCGCCGCTGGCCAGGGTCATGGTGGCGGGGACCACGGCATCGGTGCGGGCGCGGACGCGCATCTGTTCGCGCTCGCGGCCCACCGCGACGGCGGCCGAGGCGGGGATGACGCAGAGCCCGGCCCAGATGGTGTTCAGCAGATAGGCGCGGAACTGCAGCGTGCTGCTGTCGGTGATGATGATGCCCACGATTCCTATGGTGAGGCCGATGAGCAGCAGGCCGGTCAGGATCACCATGGGCAGCACCATGGGCAGGTCGAGATAGCCTTCCTCGACCATGCCGCCCTTGTCGGTGACGTTGAACTTGCCCTTGGTCGGGTCCCAGAGCGTCTTGAAGGTGACGGGGATCAGCGGCCAGGCGAGCGAGGCCTCGTAGATCTCGGACCAGAAGGAATGGCGGTGCTTGCCGTTCAGCCGTGCGGTGGTGGCCACCGCATGGAACATGTGCGAGCCGGCATAGGCGATGATGCCGAGCGGGCTGGCCGCGATGACGCTTTCGCCGAAGAACAGGAAGGCCAGCGGCGAGGTGAGGAAGATCAGCCGGGGGATCGCGAACAGGAAGCCGAAGCCGCCCATGAAGTAGCAGAGCCGCTGCCAGTTGTTCAGGCCGGTGGCGATGATGGTCTTCTCCAGCCGCATGATCTGCATCATGCCGCGGGCCCAGCGCAATCGCTGACCGATGTGCAGCGCGAGGCGTTCCGTCGCCAGGCCGGAGGCCAGAGGCAGCCGGATATAGGCGGTGTGCCAGCCGCGCTTCTGCATGAGCAGGGAGCAGTGGCAATCCTCGGTGACCGTGATGTGCGGCACGCCGCCGACTTCCTCGAGCGCGGTGCGGCGGATGACGGCGCAGGAGCCGCAGAAGAAGGCGGCGTTCCAGAGGTCGTTGCCCGGCTGGATGGCGCCGTAGAACAGCAGGCCCTCATTGGGCACCGGCCGCTTGCGGGCCAGGTTCCGCTCGAAGGGATCGGGCGAGTAGAAGTAGTGCGGGGTCTGCACCATGGAGATGCGGGCATCGCGCACCAGCCAGCCGACGGTGAGCTGGAGGAAGGACCGCGTCGGCGCGTGGTCGCAGTCGAAGATGGCGATGAACTCGCCCTTGGTATGGCGCAGGCAGTGGTTGATGTTGCCGGCCTTGGCGCCCTTGTTGTCCGGGCGGATGACGTAGCCGCAGCCGCTGTCCTCGGCGAATTTGCGGAACTCGGGGCGGCGGCCGTCGTCGAGGATGTAGACGTTCAGCTTGTCGCGCGGCCAGTCCATGCTCATCGCCGCCAGCACCGTCGGGCGCACCAGGTCGAGCGATTCGTTGTAGGATGGGACATAGACATCGATGGTCGGCCAGAGCCGCGGATCGGCCGGCAGCGGCACCGGCTTGCGGTCCAGCGGCCAGGAGGTCTGCAGGTAGGACAGCGACATCAGCAGCCCGGCGTAGAGCTCCGCCATGAACAGCAGGCCGCCGAGCACGATCTGCGGGATGGTCTCGAATTCCAGCGTCTCGGTCGCCCGCCAGAAGAGGTAGCGGGAGGAGATGGCGATGGACATCACCACCAGCACCAGGCCGATGCGGCGCGACTTCATCCGGTTCAGCGCGAGGAAGGCGATGATGCCGCCGACGGTGAGCAGCGCCTGCTCCTCCGCCCGCATCGGCAGGGTGACGAAGATCAGGCAGCCGAGCAGGCCGAGGGCGACCAGGGTGCCGCGCAGCAGCCGGTCCCGCGGGGCGGGCGGGGCGGGGTAGGAGGTCGCGTCGCTCATCGGAGGCCCCAGTCGGAAAGGGCGGAGAAGCCGCCGCGGCGGCGGTTGCCGTTGCCCCCGGCGGGCGGCAGGCGCAGGCGGGCGGCGATGGCATCGGTCACGGCGCGAAGATCCTCGGCGGCGGGACCATCCCGCGGGTCCAGCAGCATGCGCTTGTCGCCTAAAGCTTCCGCTACCGCGTCATCCCGGCAGACGGCGCCGACGAGGCGGGAGCCGAGGGCCTCCGCGGCGCCGTCGAAGACCGCGCTGGCGAGCGGGGCATCGAGATCGACCTGGTTCATGACCACCACGGCACGGTCCCCGGCCCGGCTGGCCAGCCGGCCCCGGCCGAGCCAGCGGTTGGAAAGGATGGCCGGGATCTGCGCCGCGCTGGCGGCATCGGCCAGCAGCACCACGACCATGAGGTCGACCATGGGCAGGATGGCGCTCATCGCCGGGGTGGGGCCCGGGGGGCTGTCGACCACCACGATGAGGTCGGGGTCGGCCAGCATCTCCCGCACCGGGCCGGCCAGCAGCTCGGGATCCTGGTGGAGGGCCTGGGCATTGTCGAGCGAGGTCAGCGGATCGACCGTGCCATGCGGCAGCACGCGGACGCCCGTCGCGGTGTCCATCACGGCCTGGCGCCAGGCGGGATGGCGGGTGATGTCGCAGAGGAAGCCGGCCTCGTCCCGGTAGGGCAGGCCGAATTGCAGCCGGAGGGCATTCTGCGGATCGAGGTCGAGGGCCAGCACCCGGTGCCCGCGCTGGGCCAGCAGCGCGGCGACATGGGCGGCGAGCGTCGTCTTGCCGACACCGCCCTTGGGGGAAACGAAAGCGATCAGAGGCATTTTGCCGCGGCGTCCCTTATCGTGGCCAGGCGCGACGGGGCCCGGGGCCACGCGGCATGGGGTTCGGCCCGCGCGCCGGCGGGACCATCGGGGCGCCCGCCGGGGAAGCGGGCGGCGGGGTCTGGGTGGGAAATCCGGTGGCCGAGAGCGCCGGCATCGCGGCGCGGGCGGCGGGGCGATGGGCGATGGGGCGATGGGCAATGGGGCGGTCGGCCGGATGCTCGGCCTGGTGCCCGGCGGGCGGGGCATGCGGCTCGATCGCCAGATCCTCGAGCATCCGGTAGCGATGGGCGGGCGCGGCCGGGCGCGGCGGGGCCTCGGGCATCTCCCGTTGGGGCATCGCCTGCTGGGGCATCGCCTGATGGGGCA
>NZ_CEEDBP010000025.1:0-6414 GCF_979252845.1 Belnapia sp. AC561 | reverse complement strand
CCTCCCGATGGGGCACCTCCCGATGGGGCACCTCCCGATGGGGCACCTCCCGATGGGGCACCTCCCGATGGGGCACCTCCCGATGGGGCACCGCGAGGACCGGTGCGGCATCGGGCGCTGCGACGGGGACCGGGATGGCTGCGGGCTCCGGCGCCGGGATGGCGGGGGCCGGCTGCTCGGGCTCGATGGCGACAGGCGGGGGGACAGCGGGCGATGCGGCGACAGGAAGCGGGGCAACCGGCAAGGCGGGCTCGGCAGCGGTAGACGCGGCCACCGCTTCGGGTGCAGGTTCGGGCTCGGGCTCGGCCTGGAGCGGCACCGGGTCGAACTCGATGCCGGCAAAGGGGATATAGCGGAACGCCCTCAGATCGCAGGCTGCAGCCACCCTTGCGACTTCACGCTCCACGGTCGAGCAGCCCCCTCGCTTCTTCCGACATAGTGTATAACCTCACGGGTAAATCAAACACTTGCCTGAAAGGCATTTCCGGCTCGTTAGCGGTTCCGCAGCCATACCCTGCCCGCTTGATGCACGCCTTCGGCGAAAATACTAACACGGTATGCAGCCTATGCGGAGTGTTTGGAGGGCCGGCGAAAATGCCGGAGCCCTTCCGGAACGCGGCCGATCGACCCGCCGCCCCATGGTTTCAACCTCGGAGGACCCTGCCGCTGTCGCACATGATCGAGGCGAGCGTGATCGCCACCAGGCATGGCCAGTCCAGCAAGATTGGGCTGCTGCGCTACATCTTCGGCAGCATCGTTGCACTGGCGACGCTGTTCGGCCGGTTCATCGTTGCCGGTACGGAGTTCTGACCCTGGGCCGGTTTCTGCGGGACAAAAGGCTCTGGCTGGGGCTGGCGGCGGTCGCGCTGATCCTCGGGCTGCGGGCCACGGGGCTTGGCGATTTGCTGTCGCTTGAGACCTTACGGACACACCGGGCGGCGCTGACCGGCTGGGTCGGCGGCAATCTGGCGCTGGCGGCGGTCGCCTTCGTCGCGGCCTATGCGGCGGCGGTCGCCTTCTCGGTGCCGGGGGCGGTCATCCTGACGCTGTCCGGCGGCTTCCTGTTCGGGGCGGTGCTCGGCACCCTGCTGAGCATGGTGGGCGCGACCATCGGGGCGGTGCTGGTCTTCCTCTTTGCCCGGATGATCTTCGGGGACTCGGCGCTCGAGAAATTCGGGGAGCGCGGGCGGGTCCTGGCCGAGAGGATCCGGCGCAATGCCTGGTCCTACCTGCTGGTGCTGCGGCTGGTGCCGCTATTCCCCTTCTTCCTGGTCAACCTGGTGCCGGCCTTCGTCGGCGTGCGGCTGCCGGTCTATGCGCTGACGACCTTCTTCGGGATCCTGCCGGGGACGGCGGTCTTCAGCCTCTCGGGCGCCGGGCTGGGCTCGGTGCTGGATTCGGGCGGGGCGCTGGACCTGCGGAGCATCCTGACGCCGCAGATCCTGGGCGCGCTGTTCGGGCTGGCGGCGCTGTCGCTGGCCGCCATCCCGCTGAAGAACCGCTTCGCCAAATAGGCCTAGAGGGCGGTGTAGCCGCCATCCACGGTCCAGGCGGAGCCGGTGACGAAGCTGGCGCGGTCGGAGCACATCCAGACCACCGCCTCGGCGATCTCCTCCGGCTTGCCCATGCGGCCGAGCGCGGTGCGGGCCATGATCCGCTCGCCGCGCCGGCGCATGGTGTCCTCGGTCATCGGCGTCTCGATATAGCCGGGGCAGACGGCATTCACCCGGATGCCGTCGCCGGCATGGTCGAGGGCGGCGGCCTTGGTCAGGCCGATGACGCCATGCTTGCTGACGACATAGGCGGCCGAGCCCGGCCCGGCGACCAGCCCCATGATCGAGGCGGTATTGACGATGGCGCCGCCGCCCTGGGTCCGCATCTGCGCCACCTCATGCCGCAGGCAGCGCCAGACGCCGGTCAGGTTGACGTCGAGCATGCGGGCCCAGGCCGGCTCCTCCATGTCGGCCACCGGCACGCCGGCGGAGTTGAGCTGGTAGGGCGCGATCCCGGCATTGTTGAAGGCGCAGTCGAGCCCGCCGAAGGCGGCAACCGCAGCGGCGACCATGGCCTTCACCGCGGCATCGTCGGTGACATCGACCGCGATGGCGACCGCCTCGCCTCCTTGCGCCTCGATGGCGGCGACGGTGCGCTGGGCGCCTTCCAGGGTCAGGTCGGCGGCGGCGACCCAGGCGCCCTCACGGGCGAAGGCCAGCGCGGCGGCGCGGCCGATGCCGGAGGCGGCGCCGGTGATCAGGGCGGACTTGCCGTCGAGCATGCCCTTGCGCGGGGTGGTCATGCGGCGTCTCCGTATTGCCAATGGTAGGCCAGCGACAGCGCGGCGTGGCGGAGCGCGAGATCCGAGGCGGGGATGAACTTGCCCATGGTCAGGAAGGCATGGATCTGGTCGGCCATGTGGACATGGGTGACGCGCACGCCATCCGCCTCCAGCCGCTTCGCATAGGCCGCGCCCTCGTCGACCAGCGGGTCGTAGCCCGCCGTCATCACATAGGCGGTCGGCGTGCCGGCGAGGCTGGCGGCGCGCAGCGGCGAGGCCTGCCATTCGACGCGCCGGGCCGGGTCCGGGACATAGTGGTTGACGAACCAGCGCATGGTCTTGTCGGTGAGGATGAGCCCCTCGGTGAAGCGCTCATAGGCCGGGTGCAGCCCGGCCATGTCGGTCGCCGGGTAGAGCAGCATCTGGAAGCCGACCGCCGGCACGTCGCCGTCGCGGCCCATCAAGGCCAGCACGGCGGCGAGGTTGCCGCCGGCGCTGTCGCCGCCGACCGCGAGGCGGGCGGGGTCGATGCGGAGGCGCCCGGCATTGGCGGCGACCCAGCGCAGCGCCGCGGCGCTGTCCTCGACCGCGGCGGGATAGAGATGCTCGGGCGCCATCCGGTAGTCCACCGCGACGACGCAGCAGCGGGCGGCATTGGCCAGCGTCCGGCAGGGCTGGTCATGGCTGTCGAGGTCGCCGATGACCCAGCCGCCGCCGTGCAGGAAGACCAGGCAGGGCAAGGTCTCGGTCGCCGCGGTGCCGGCGGCGCGGTAGCGGCGGAGGCGGATGGGGCCGGCCGGGCCGGGGCAGCTCAGGTCCTCGACCTCGGCCACCTCGGCCCCTTCCGGCTGCAGCACGCTGCGCGACTTGGCCGAGGCGGCGCGGGCCTCCTCCGGGCTGAGGGTATGGAGGGGCGGGCGGCCCAATTCCTTGATGAGTTGCAGGACGCGGAGCGCGCCGGGGTCGATCGGCATGAGGTCAGCCTATCCAGGACAGGGGTGCGGAAGTGGCGGCATCGGGCCTGGCCCTGAACCCGAAGGCCCTGCCGGGGGAGATTCGGTGGCACCACATCGGCGGCATGGCCGTCCCCTCCAGGGCTGGGGCGGGTCGGGCCGCCTTCTTCGCCCTGAAGCCTAGCTGCCTACCGGATAGCGGGAAAGGCCGAAGCGCCGGCTTTCAGCCGGGCGCCTCGCCATTGCTCACCGCCACGGGTTCCAGCATCGATTCCGCTTCCCGCTTCAGCCGGTGGTAGCTGCGGGCGGAAAACGGCAGCATCCCGGCATAGATCAGCCCGCCGGTGGCCAGCGCGGCCCAGGGCTCGGTCAGCATCACCGCGACATAGGCGCCGATGCCGAGCAGCAGCGGTAGCACGTACTCGGACGGGACCTTGAAGTTCTTGAAGCTCCAGGTCGGCAGGGTGGAGACCATGAGGCCGCCCGAGACCACCAGCAGCAGCCCGACGAATATCGGGTGCCGCACCGCGCCGGCCAGCGTCGTCCAGCCCCAGTCCTGCAGCACGAGGGCGGCAAACAGTGGAAACAGCACCAGCCCCGCCCCCGCCGGCGCCGGCACGCCGGTGAAGAAATTCTGCGAATAGGCGGGCTTCGGCGGCGGCCCGGTCAGCGGCAGGGCCGGCGCATCCGACAGCGAGGCATTGAAGCGGGCCAGCCGCAGCGCGGAGCAGACGGCGAAGAGCAGGCAGGGCGCGAAGCCCAGGCCGCGCGCGTCGTGCAGCGTCCAGAGGAACAGGATCAGCGCCGGGGCGACGCCGAAGCAGAGGAAATCCGAGAGGCTGTCGAATTCGGCGCCGAAGCGGCTGGTCGCCTTCAGCAGCCGGGCGAGGCGGCCGTCCAGCGCATCGATCGCGGCGCAGACGACGATCAGCACCGCCGCCTTCTCCCATTGCGCATCGAGCGCGAAGCGGATGGCGGTGAGCCCGGCGCAGAGGCCGAGCAGGGTCAGGATATTGGGAATCAGCCGGTTGAAGGACGGGCCCTTGTAGCGCGGCCGGGTGCGCGGCCGGAACCGGCGCAGGCGGCCGCGGAAGCCGGGGCGGCCGCTGGAGCCACCGCCTGCACCGGTGCCGCTCACAGGGCGAACTTCGGCGGGGCGAGGTCGGCGATGACGGTTTCGCCGCCGATCATCGTCTGGCCTTCGACGACGCCGGGGCGGATGCCCTCGGGCAGGTAGACATCGGTGCGGCTGCCGAAGCGGATGATGCCGAAGCGGTCGCCGGCCTGGACCGTATCGCCCTCGCGGATGTCGCAGAGGATGCGGCGGGCGATGAGGCCGGCGATCTGCACCACCGCGAGGTCGCGGCCATCGGTCAGGCGGATGGCGATGGCGTTGCGCTCGTTGTCCACGCTCGCCTTGTCCAGGTTGGCGCTGAGGTACTTGCCGTGGCGATAGGCGATGCGGGTGACGGTGCCATCGACCGGCACGCGGTTCACGTGCACGTCCATCACCGAGAGGAAGATGGCGACGCGCCAGCGCGGCACCGGGCCGAGGCCGAGTTCCTCGGGCGGGACGGCCTGGACGATGCTGACGATATGGCCATCGGCCGGGGCCAGGACGAGGTCCGCGCGGTCGGGCGGGACCCGCGTCGGGTCGCGGAAGAAGTAGAGGCAGAAGAGGACGAAGATCAGCCCCAGCCAGAACAGCCAGGCGCCGAGCAGCAGCCCGCCGAGGACCGCCACCGCCGCACCGATGAGGAGGAAGGGCCGGCCCGCCGGATGCGGCGGGGCCAGCACGATTTTCAGACTTTGTCCAAGGGCCATGGCCGCGGTTTATGGTGCGTTCATGCCTGTGCGGCAAGCTATGCCTGACATGCAAATCATCCCCGCCCAAAGCCCGACGCCCCGGCCGCTGACGCTGGGACCTTTCGCCATCGATCAGGCTGGCACCCTGCAGCCGCGGGAGCCCGGGCTGCGCCCGGCGATGCGCTTCGCCTGGCGGGGGCGATGGTGCGAGGCCTCGCTCTCGCCGGAATCGGTGCAGCTCGCCACGATGGCGGCACGGATTCCCTCCACGGCGCAGGCGGGGGCGGACCGGCCGCAGGCCTTCGAGGCCATGGCCGCCCTGCCCGGCAGCCTGCCGCCGGGCTGGCGGGCGCGGCTGCTGCCGGACCACCGGATCATGCTGGAATCCAGCGCGCCCCTGCAGGAGCCGCCGACGGCGACGGAGCTGGTCGCGGCCATGGTGCGCTTCGCCCTGGCGCTGGACCCCTATCTGGACCGGCTGGAGACGGCCTGCGGCACGGCGGATGGTGCCTCCCCGGGCACGCTGAAGACCTGACCGGGATAGATCCGGCCGGGATCGCGGATCTGGTCCCGGTTGGCGGCATAGATGACGGTATAGCGCAGGCCGCGGCCATAGGCCCTTCGGGCGATGCGCCAGAGGCTATAGCCGGGCTGGACGATGACGCGGCCATCGCGCAGCGCCTCCTCCGGCAGGACATCGCGCTGGAAGGGCAGCTCGATCCGGGCGGCGACGGAGCCGGCGGCGGCAAGCTGGTCCACCCGCAGGGTATGGCGGCCGATGGTGGGCTGCTGCACCGGCGTCAGCGCCCAGCGGCCGGCGGGATCGGCCACGGCATCGCCGGCATGGTCCGCCCCGACATAAAGGCGGACCTGGGCGCCGGGTGGCGCACTGCCGGCGAAGCGCATGCCGCCGGCCTCGTCGTAATCCACCACATCGAGGCCGAGGCGCTGGCGGGACGGCTCCGGCGCCGGCGCGGCCTGGAGCAGGCGCGGGGCGGCAGAGCCGGCGGCGGTCGGCGGCAGCAGCACGGCCAGGGCGGCGGGGGCCGGTGCGGTACCCGGGTTCAGGGCCACCGGCGGCTCGGGCACCACCAGCAGCACGGTGTCGCGGGAGGGCACCGGCTCGCTGCCGGCCAGGCGGGACAGCAGCGACAGCTCCCGCAGGCCCGGGGCCAGGGGATCGGTCGGCAGGATGACCCATTCGCCGCGGCTGTCGGTGCGGGCCCGGCCGATGTCGCGGCCCGATTCCAGCAGGGTGACCTCGGCCCCCGGGGCGGCGCGGCCGGCGGTGACCAGCATGCCGCGGGCGCCGACACGGGCGACGTCGAAGCGGGGGGCCAGGGGCTCGGCGGCCGGCGCGGGCATCACGGGGGCTGCAGG